>JABEVH010000285.1 GCA_013043915.1 Pseudomonadales bacterium | reverse complement strand
TTGCCATTCTTCATGCGCCAGCCCTTAGCACCGCGACACGACGGGCATTTAAAGCCGTCCTTCCATCGAATCCAGTCAAGGTAGTCGAGGCAAGCAGCATCATCCGAAAACCACGCCATAAACTCGGCGTAGTTGCGCGGGTAATCAACCCCAGCTTTGGGAGTCTTGCGTTGAAAGGATGTATACTTTGATTCCCTTGCATAATTATAGCATTACCGTAATTAGCTGAATACCCAACTTCTGTAAAGACGGAGGATCTGCAAAAGCCCCGTATGGATTTGGGGGCAGAGCAGGGAGCAGTCACTTGCTAGAGTCATGCTAAGGCATCCGGTCATCCAATGCTTTAAGAATCTTTGCATCCTGATCGTAGATATCAGGTCTGAAGGACACATAACCATCTTGGGCAACATCCACCGTCCAGTACGCAATGAGGACTGGGGTTGCCTGGTGCAACGATATATTACGTGTTTTTCCGGTAGCCAATGCTGTATCCAGTTCTTGTCGGCTCCACGTCTCAGGGTCATTAAACAACAAGACTGCCAACTCGAGGATGTTTTCGACACGGATGCATCCGGAACTGAAGGCTCGCTGTTTAGAGCTAAACAGGCTTTGATGAGGAGTGTCATGCATGTAGACGTCATAAGGGTTGGGGAAACGCAGTACGAGCTGGCCGAGGGAGTTGTCGGGGCCAGCGTCCTGGCGTAGCGTTATCTTGCCAGGGTGTTTCCAGTTGATCGACCTAGGGGACAGTATCTGGCCATGGGTATTAAGTACGCGGATGTGATTACGGGACAGATAAGTCAGGCTATGGCGAATCGCAGGCAGTGAATCCTCGCGCAGTATGGTGGGAGGTACGGTCCAGGTCGGGTTCAGCGTGATATAAGTGATCTCGGATTTAAAAATGGGAGTCTGTCGATAAGATTTTCCAATCTGGACGCGTGATTTCCATAGTGGTTTATTATCGTGCAAGTAGTAGACGTGGTAGCCTGCAATATCGACAAGCACAAAGTTGCCCTTGATGTGGCCCAGGAACCATCGCATGCGCTCCAGATTGGCACGCAATTGTCCTATACGCTGTTCAATAGGGACATTGAGCTCACGCAGAGTTTCAGGACCCACAATGCCATCGGTTTTGAGATAAGATTCGTTCTGAAATCGTTGTACCGCATGTACGGTAGCAGGGTCATAAATGGTGGTCTGGTCTGGGCTTATCGACAGTAGGCCAACGGCTGCCAAGCGTTGACGCAGTATAGGTACACGTGGATCATCGGCGCCTGGCTTGAGGGGTGAACCCGTAGGAACGAGAGGCCAGCCACCGGCCAGAGCAGTTTGGCGCAGGTTGGCCAAGGCGGTACGAAGTGCCCCGTATTGCGGAAGGGTTGGTCGAGCACGCTCGAAAATATCCTCAATCCTGTTGTTTTCCACAGCTTCGAGCGCCAATTTTAGACCTTGCTCAGGGTCTATCGATCGCGTATCAAAATTCCAGTGGGCATCCAACTTCACGGGGTCAACTTTGCCATGGTAAAGTTGAATAAGTGCTAACAGATAGGCACGAGTAGCCAACTTCTCGCGCTTGGCTAAGCGAGCGGGGTCGGTGCCTAGGTTTTGGAGTTGTTTCAGAGCTGGCAGGTCGTAGTCGTCAGGATTGAGACCATCCGTGTACAGGTTAGCAATTTCATTTAAAAGTACGGTAAAGCGCTTATTGTTCCATAGGGGAGCCCAATGACGAGCTGCATAGAATTCAGCAACAGCTAGAGGGACATCGCGATCCTCGACCTGAAGCTCTGTTGATGCGGCCAGCCGTGGCTGTAAAGATTGCTGTAATAGGTCGCTAACCGGATCCGCAGCGACAATGCCCACCAAAAAACCACACCCAAGGACAATCTGCCCAATCAACATTGTGCTGCGTAACAGACCCATAGTCACTGCTCCTTGGAGGTTTTATTTCGTATCCGCTGGCGTTGCATACATGTCAGTGGCCGTACGTAAACAGGAAGTTTTGAAATATACGTGGTACTATGTTTATTCATCTGTATGGCATTGCCACGGATTGCGGTAAATACCAGCTCGTCCTGTGGCTGGTGTTGGGTACGGTCAGGATACCGACATCAGCTCTTCGGAGGTTGGAATGCGGTTCCTGAAGTCTGTCATGGTTTTACTTATCCTCATGGTGGTTACCCAAGCTGCTTGGGCCAATGAAAGCCTGCTGTCAGTTTTGACCAAGACGGCTCCGAGTATCAATACTACCGTACTTCAAATGGCCATTGAGGCCATGGACTGCGCTGTCGCTAGCGGCATACCTCCTTCGTCGCGACTTGCTGTCATCGATTACTCCAGACCGTCGTCTGAGCCACGGCTCTGGGTATTCGATCTGAAAAGCCGTACCTTGCTGTTTGATGAGTTGGTTGCCCATGGCCGTAATACGGGTGATAACCTCGCTCACTATTTCTCCAATGAACCCGGTAGTTTGGCATCGAGCCTGGGTTTGTTCCGTACGGCAGAAACCTATCGCGGTGATAATGGTTACTCGTTGCGTATGGATGGACTTGAGCGAGGCTTCAATGATCGGGCTCGTGAGCGGGATATTGTCCTGCATGGTGCCTCCTATGTAGATCCAAAGTTTGCACGCAACCTAGGCCGACTGGGCAGAAGCTGGGGATGCCCGGCAGTCCGTCTGGGCATTGCAAGGCAGGTCATTGATGCGCTTAAAAGCGGACAATTCATATTTTCCTACTATCCAGATCAGCGTTGGCTAACCACATCACACTTTCTGAATTGCAAAAGTACGATCAGTCATCTCAACACAGTCACGGCGATAAATGGCAATTATGCTGCCAAGGATGTTCAATAATAGGTTGCTTTATGATCAAAGCGACCCCCCTTTTGCCCAGGGCGACAGGATCGTCTCCGGAAAGCCTCATTTCTCGAGCTTGCTACGGATAGCTTGTAATTCTCGCAGTCGCTTCGCTCCAGTTTTTGGTGGTTTCATTTTGAGTCCCTCAAGGGTGTCCAGGATGATGCTCGATACGATAACCCTGGCATTGTCCTTGTCGTCTGCAGGCACGATATACCAAGGTGAAGTCTTAGTGCTGGTTGCACCTATGCAGGCTTCATAGGCTTTCATGTATTGTTTCCAGAATTTTCGCTCTTCAACATCAGCAAGACTAAGTTTCCAGTTCTTGTTCGCTTGATCAATGCGCTGGAGGAAGCGTTTTCGCTGCTCTTCTTTGGATAGGTGAAGATAGAACTTGATAATGCTGGTGCCATTTGCGTGGAGATGCCGTTCTAAGTCCACGATGGAGCGATAGCGGTCATGCCAAACAGATTTGCTGTTGGTCAGTGCCTCGGGCAGACCTTCGCCAATCATTATTTCTGGATGGACTCGGGCAATCAATACTTCTTCGTAGTAGGAACGGTTGAAAATTCCAATCCGTCCGCGCTCTGGCAGGTCACGTGTGGTGCGCCATAAAAAATCATGCTGTAGTTCAATAGGACTGGGATGTTTGAAACTGAAAACCTGGCAGCCCTGTGGATTGACGCCTGACATCACATGCTTGATGGCGCCATCCTTGCCTGCAGCGTCCATGGCCTGAAAGATCAGCAGCACAGCATAACGATCTGATTTGTAAAGATACTCCTGCATTGAGCTTAGTTGCTCAACATGCGTTTCCAGTATCTTCTGGTAGTTCTTCTTTGATTTATAGACCGGATTAACATTCGTGGGCCATTTTCCAAGGTTTATGGGGCCTTCCTTGGTAACCCTGAAATCTTTTACATTGATTTTCATGGCAACTTTTCCATGGTTCAAAGCATGATCGGATTGATGCAAATATCGTTCTAGTTAATCCCGAGACGAGCTAATACAGGGACTTTCACCAGATCCACGGCAAACGCGAATACTGTCGCTGAGGCTAGTGTGAGGGCTACCATCAGTACCGGCAGCGGCGTCATAGCGATACCACTTATAGCCAGAATGCCCGCAATCATGATGTCAGCTACCGATGAGGCAGCAAGCCAGGCGCTGGGCCTGGAGTGCCATAAATGCTGTCGCTCACGAATGGCATAGATCATCGCCTGACTGCCAAAAACGAGCACGATGAATGCCAGTGATCTAAGTGCGCCGGTTTGGAGATGCAGCTCAAGTTTTCCAACCACTAATACCCCGACGCAGAAAGCTAGCAAACACACGCCTAGGGCTATACCCGCTATCGTCAAGTTACCGATGTGCCAGGCATTGGGCATGGGTGATGGCTGTACATTATCCGTCGTCAGCGACATCGATAGAAAATCACCGGTAATCAACAGGATAACCATTAATAACGGAGTGAGGATCGCGTGCCCGGTCATCATTAAACCGATGATCAGCAGCAGCACGGTGACAATTTTCTTGATGATGGAGTTTAGGGTATATGTCTGAATACGCTGAAAGGTGATTCGCCCCTCTTTGACAGCAGCAACAATGCCAACCAGACCTGGCTCGGTGAGTACCATACCTGCCGCTGACTTGGCAACGTCTGTTGCTGTTGATACGGCAATGCCCATCTGTGCCTGGCGTAGCGCAGGTGCATCATTGGCTCCGTCGCCACACATGCCTATAGTATGCCCTCCCTGTTGGAAGGCTTTAACTAATTTGTACTTGTCCTCCGGCAGTACGCCAGCAAAGACAGAAAATGATTCAGGCTTTACGTTCTCAGGAATTGCCCCGGGTGGACATACCGCATCATTCAGCCCAACGGCCCGCGCAACTATTGTGGCGGTCGCTGCAGCGTCTCCCGTTATCATGACAGTGCGAACACCTAGCGTTTGCAATTGCATGATGAGTGCAGCTGAGTCTGAACGTGGTGGATCGCTGAGTGCAATAAGGCCTGCCAGTTGCATGGCTTCAGGAGGCCCAGCAGCGACAGCAAGTACCCTCAGCCCCTGATCTTCAAGCTCCTTCTCCGTCGCAGTGTCCGTGGGTGATGCCTTGGCAAGACCAATGATGACTGCAAAAGCACCCTTGACGATACGCTGTGTATTACCCGTGGCATCCTTGGCTGTTGCTTCGGACATCTTCGTGGCCGGATCAAAAGGCACAAATTTGAGCAGTTTGGGTGCATCCGAAACCGTATTGCCTGAGGCTGCCTTGCGAATTGCCGCATCCACAGGGTCTTGCCCGCTATCTGAGCTGGCTATTGCCGCCAGCGCCAGCACATGCGCGATATCAAAGCCTTGGATACTTTTGACTGTCGTTACCGCCAGCTCGTTGCTCGTCAATGTGCCTGTTTTATCAGCACAAAGAACATTCATCGTCGCTGCCTCATCTACCGCCGATAGGCGAGTCGGTAAAACCCCAAACTTAGCCAGAGCCCTCGCGCCAATGGCAGATGCCAGGGTAAAGGTGGCCGGCAGCGCCACCGGAATTGAAGCCAGAACAGCTGTCAACACTAGCGGGATAATCTCTGCCATGGTCATTTTAATATAGCTGGCATAACCCACCAGTATGACGATGATAACACCGCTGAACATGGCGAGATTGCGAACAACGCGAAGGACAGCTTTCTGCTGTGAGCTGACGACATGCGCAGTTTGAACCAACTCGGCGGTGCGACCGAACTTGGTCCGCACGCCTGTTGCTGTAACCTCCGCCAAGGCTTCACCACGCCTAACCAAAGCACCTGCATACGTTTGCGTACCAGCACCAGCCTCAACGGGCACAGATTCACCGGTGAGCATAGACTGATCCAGCAGTACCTCTCCGCTGGTAAGGTGTATATCAGCGGCAACGACAGCACCAAGAGAAATCTTGATGAGATCCCCTGGTACAAGACCCGCAGCAGGTAGCGTCGTCCATGCGCCATCGCGATGAACCTGGGCGTTCATCGCGAGCCGTGACCGTAACGCAGACAGTGTTGCCTGAGCACGGCCCTCTTGGAATAGTCCAAGAGCCGCATTGAATATGAGCAGACCAGCGATAACAGCAGCCTCGATAAAATCGCCGAGGCCAAGCTGGAGCAGGATGACGACCTCCAGCATCCAGGGGACCGGTGCCCAGAATTTTTTTAACGCCATTTGCAGGGGATGTTCCCGGGTGTCTGGCATTTCGTTAGGTCCAAACTGCGCTAACCGCTTGCGGGCCTCATCGCTCGTTAAGCCGTTCGGCGCATTGTCTTTTGACGGAGCTGGATCTGACTTGCGTTCAGGTTGGGCTGCGGATTGCGCGGAGCGACTAACGGCCATGACTTACCTCGGGTTTTATTCATGCGTAATCTATATTAAGCAGCCAGCACGCCACGAACCTGGGCGGCTTCCTCAGCACTTCCATGGACGATCAGCACATATTTATCCGCCTTCAGCGCGGTTTCATACTTGATGATATGATCCTTAGGGACGCCAATTTGAGTTAGTGCGGCGCCGATAGCTGAAACCCCGCCTACGATCACGGCTCCTTCCAGCGCACCGACTAGCATGGCAACAAAAGGGCCAGCTAACGCAACTAAACCAAAGCCAGGCAAAAAGAACATGGCTGGACCGAACAGCAGCCCCCAGAATCCACCCCAGAAAGCACCAATACTACCCCAGGACTTGATACGATCATCAGCGGTATAGAACCCAAGAGGATGCTCCTCGCTATGATAGCCCTTGCCGACAACTGACAATTTTTTCATGTCAAAGCCTGATTTACTTAAAGTACGGATTGCTTCCTCTGCCAGAGCATGCGTATCAAATATATAGACGTTGGAATCTTCATTTTTCATGACATTTCCTTGATAAGTCGAGACTCACTCAGCGAAATTGACAGGCACTGATACCTGTGTAAAAGCCCGGTTAAGATCAGGTCAGCAATGCATCAATCAACGTAGCGAGCATCTGCCGCCAGAAGTGCTTGAGATTCACGGTCGACCTCGGCCTTAATGAAGCAGGCAGACCATTAGAAAAAGATAATCACTAATTTTTAGCTATATGCAGAGCGGAACTATCCACCATATCAACGCCATCGATTTTTGAGGCCAAGCGAATTACCTCGTCCATCGACCCTTGTGTATCAACAAAACCAGACAGGAAAACATTGTGATGACGGGTATCAACACTAATTTTTAGGCCCTTGGTGATATTGTCAGCTAGCAGTGCTGATTTGACCTTGGTGGTTATCCAGCTGTCGTCGACCAAACGCTCGGTCGCATGGGTTACATGGAGCGTCTTATCTTCAATCTTGGTGGCCATCGAAGGTGTTGCGATGGGAGCAACGATTTGGTTGTCTACGCTGTTGACACCCTTGACATGCTGAGCTAAATCAACGGCTGCATTGCTAGCCTCGGGCCCTGTGGCTGTCCCGGTGAGTGTGACCACTCCGTTGGTCGTGGTCACACTAATGTCCGAATTCTTGAAACGGCTATCCTCTAGATACTTGGCTTTTACGGTGGCCGTGATGGCCGTATCGCTTACAGTAGCCATGCCATCATCCCTAGCGGCTAAGGCCAGCGAGCTTGCACTTAACATCAGGACAGCAGAAGCAGTTAGAAAAAACGACGGCATAAATTTAATGTTCATGGATAATACCTTACTTGATGGGTATGTTACGGGAAGGCCGGCCATGTAACGTGCGAGGAGCAAAATCCCCGAAGCGCGGGATGAAAGCCGATTCTTCCTGCCTTAGATCGCGCTTCTGACAAAACTCCGATGTACCGGCAGATTTGTCTTGGCACATTTCATCAATCAAGAATGCCCCTTGGTTTCATCAACGTCGGTGCGTTTGCACACATAAAGTAAGCAGTAGAGGAGACGGCCCCATGATTTAAATCTATCAGCCTATGCTATATCCGAGGTGGTTCAGTCTACGAAGATGAGAGTGGATTTGTGCTAAAAATCCCCATGGATCAATCCAGGGGCTTCTCACGCCATTGGGTGAATTAGCTTTTTAACATAGTCTCGAACTCACTTATCTGCATCGGCTTACCAAATAAGTAACCTTGGAAATTAGAGCAGCCTATGTTGAGCAAACAAAGTTTTTGCCCTTCGGTTTCTACACCCTCGGCGATGACTTCAAGTCCCAAACTCTCGGCCATACCAATAATGGTTCTTACAACGGCCCGGTCACGGTGATCAATCGTAATGTCATGCACGAATGATTTGTCGATCTTTAGTTGATCAAGCGGTAATCGCTTAAGGTATTGCAATGAAGAGTAGCCTGTACCAAAGTCATCCAGTGAGAACTTAATACCCATTGCTTTCAGGGTGGTCATGGTTGCAATGGTTTCCTCAATAGATTTAATGAGAACACCTTCTGTCAGCTCGAACTTTATCAGATTAGGATTAACATCATATCGTTGTAGGGTACATGCCACTTGGGCAACAAAATCAGGTTGGAAGAATTGTCGGGCACTCACATTAATGGAGAGTAAAAGGTCTCGTGTTAGGTTACTGAGTTTCCATGCTTTAAGTTGAGCGCAGGCTGCTTCTAATACCCAGGCACCTAGAGGAAGAATCAGGCCGGTTTCCTCGGCGAGAGCTATGAACTCAACAGGGTATACGATTCCTTGTTGGGGATGTTGCCACCGTACAAGCGCTTCAGCACCTGTAACCTGCCCAAGATGGGTCTGAAACTGGTAGTGCAGAACAAGATCCTTGTTGATCAGAGCACGCCGCAACTCTTCTTCCAGTTTGACACGGGCTGAAATATTTTCCTGCATTTGCTGATCAAAAAAACGAATACTGCTGCGACCAGATTGCTTCGCCTGATACATGGCAATATCGGCTTGTTTCAGCAACTCTTCAATGTGCAACTTATTCTCGTCAATCAGCGTGACGCCGATACTGGCAGAGCTGTTATGCTCGTGCCCTTCGAGTAAATAGGGTTGACTCAGGGTCATCAGGATTTTGCTGGCAACAGCATCAGCTTGTGATGCAGCTTCTAGCAGATGTTCCCCCAAACCTTCTAGCAAAATAACAAATTCATCGCCTCCGAGACGGGCGACAGTATCGCAGTCACGTACGCACGTGATCAATCGCTCAGCGACCAGTTTTAGGAGCAAATCACCGATGTTATGCCCCATGGTGTCGTTGAGAACCTTGAAGTTATCCAAATCTAGAAACAACAGCGCGCCTTTGTGCCCTGTACGCGTACTGGAAGCCAATTCATGCTCGAGTCTATCCATCAGAAACCGACGATTTGGCAAGTTGGTCAGAGGGTCATTAAAGGCCAGATGCTGGATTTCATTAGCTGCTGATTTACTAAGCGTGATGTCAGCAAATGAGGCTACATAGTTTGTGATATCACCATGCCTGTTTTTTACCGTAGTGATGGAAAGCGATTCAGGATAGATTTCCCCATTTTTACGTTTGTTCCATATTTCTCCAGACCAGATGCCTTGCTGCCCTAATTGTTCCCACATAGCGGTATAGAACGCACTATCCTGGAGACCAGATCCAAGTATCTGCGGATTTTTTCCGATGACCTCTTCAGGTGCATATCCCGTGATTTTTATAAAAGCCTCATTCACTCGAAGGATCGTATTATGGGCATCGGTCACCATCATGCCCTCTTGTGCCTCAAAGGCCACTGCAGCAATACGTAGTTCAGCTTCTGATTCCTTGAGTTTATGTATATCAGCCAGCGTGACGCGTAATGTGGGCTGCTCACCTATAGCATCCTTACGCTGACAATCGATCAAGGCATAAAAGCTGGAGCCATTGAAACGCACCATGACAAATTCAAAGGATTGTATCTCTGCTTCTTCTTCGGCCATGATACCAAGAAACATGCGGTGCCAACGTTCACGATCCTCCGGGGCAATAAACTGTGCAAAACGTCTTTTGACCAGTTTTTTTCGTTCAATCCCTAACAGGGTAGAACCGGTTAGGTTGATTTCAGAAATTAGGCCTTGCCGACTAATGGTGAGGTAGCCTACCGGAGCAAATTCGTAGAGGTCGACATAACGATCTCGTGCTTCCTCCATCTTGGTATGGGCTTTCTGCAACTCGTCGTTCTGCATTTCCAACTCGATCTGGTATACGAGGAGCTCATGTCTCAGCGCTGCCTCATCCGTGCTGGTCAAAGCGGAGGAAGTGCTATGAGAGAACCTTGTTTGTGCCTCAGCGCGGAGCTGTATGGAGTCGGTAGACCTGCGCTTTAGATTCACGAGGGAACTCCATAATTTGATGTGCTACTGCTATTCTCCATCGCCAGCAATATCACAGGAGGTTCGCCTTCCTTAACGGCAACTCTACGAGCATTCAGTACCAATTTACGGCGGCCGATGGCCGGAAAATCATGGTCAATTTCGAATTGGTCAAAGGTATGAGCATTGGGAAGAATATCTTCCAAAAGCTCTCGTAGTGCGGGGATATTCCATTGCCGGTTGCCAAGATCATAGATTCGGCGGCCCACCGTTTCTGTTGCTAGTGTTTGGAAAAATTGGTAAAAGGCTCGGTTGGCGGAAATGACCTTCAAATCGGGATCCAGTACCAGAAGTGGCTCCCTTATGGTTTCAACAATGCTTTCAGCCATGTCACGAGCCACTTGAACTGCTGTCTCAGCTTGCACGCGCTTACTAATGTCAGAAAAAGTTAATACGACACCTTCAATGACATTATCAAGGGTACGGTAGGGTTGAATTCGAGCCAAGTACCAGGCCCCGGTTTGGGTGAGAACCTCTCGTTCAAACGGAACCAATGACTCAAGCACAATTTGGGCTTTTGCTAAGAGATCATCCTGTTCAAGATTAGTTTTTATATCCGCCAACTGACGACCAACATCTGACGGTACCATCCGATAAATGTTAATGGCTTCACGCGTGAATCGTCGCAAAATCATGTGCTCATCAAGAAAAACAGCACCGATATTGATATTGTCGAACAGGTTCTTCATGTCGTTCTGTATGCAAGCTAGCTGTTCGATCTTGGTCTGCAGTTCTGAGTTCACAGTAATAAGTTCTTCATTAACCGATTGCAATTCTTCCTTCGATGTTTCCAATTCCTCATTGGTGGACTGTATCTCTTCATTCATGGATTGCAGTTCTTCATTTGTCGACTTAAGGTCTTCATTCGAGACTAGCTGCCCATTGATGATTGCCTGTAGATTGGTTCTGGTATAGTTTAGTTCGTGTTCTAACTCATTGACGCGGTCAAGTTCAATGGGCTTATGGCTGCGCTTTCGTTTCACTTTAGGTGGCTGGGGGATATCCTGAAAGCTGATCAGTAAAAGCCTCTCTCCTCCATGGGAATTGGGAATAGGACGCACACTGAGGGCAATCGATATAAAACCGTTGTTGATCTTGATGGGTATTTCTTTACCCAAGGTAGCAATATTATCAGCAACAGCTCTGTGAATGCCCTCCCGCAATTCCTGTTCCAGCCCTTCTCGGGCCATGTCAACGAGGTTAAGGCTGGCGTGACCATGTGCTGGCCGTAGATACTTGCCAGTATCACCATGCACATAAAGTAAGACACCCTCTAGGTTGGTAACCACAGAGACAGGTGCATAGTATTGCAGGAGAGCGGCACGTGTGAGCTCAACGACGTTGGGTTTCCTGGTTTTAGGCGTAACTTCCCCCGATTTTTCATGAGGTTCACTAACTTTCTGAGGCAATAGGCTGGTTATTATCGCGCGCGAAGATGACTCAGTACGTAGTGCGCTGTAGAACTTCCATTTGCGGTCAAGCGCAGAGAATAACTCGGTATGATTACCAATACTTTCAGAGGGCGAAAGAAATAAGATGCCACCTGGCTTGAGCGCATAGTGGAAAGAGGGGATAAGACGTTTCTGTAACTCGGGTTCAAGGTAGATCATCAGATTACGGCAGGTCAGAAGATCAAGTTTTGTGAAGGGGGGATCCTTGATCACATTCTGAATGGCAAATACTACCCATTCTCGTATTTCCCTGCGGATTCGGTAACCTGCGTCTTCTTTGATAAAGAATCGTCGCAATCGTTCAATGTTAAGATCGGTGGCGATACTGGCAGGATAGAGCCCCGTTCGAGCCACAGAAATTGCGTCATCATCAATGTCCGTGCTGTAAATCTGTACTTTGAATTCGAGCAGGTTCTCATCCATCCATTCCCGTAGCAGGATAGCCATAGAGGCTTATTC
>JABEVH010000284.1 GCA_013043915.1 Pseudomonadales bacterium | reverse complement strand
GATGTGTTGGTGCTGGCTGATGAAATTCACGCAGATTTACTGTTAGGCGGCATCAGTCATACTCCCTTGGCTGCATTGGCTCCGCATCGGGTTATAACGGCGGTAGCTCCGAGCAAGACTTTTAATATTCCAGGCTTAGGGCTTTCCGTCCTTATTGCCGCTAATACGGCGCATCGCCAGAGCTTACAAAGTGTATTTAATCGCTGGCATGTCAGCGCATACAACCCATTTTCCCAGGCTGCCTTTGTGGCAGCTTACCGCCATGGGCAGCCCTGGCTGGATGCTTTGCTGAACTATTTGCTGGTCAGTCGTGATCAGGTGCTTGCCAGACTTCTTGAGGTTATGCCAGTAGTAGAATCAACTCGTCCGGAGGCCACTTATTTACTGTGGTTGGATTTTAGCAAGTTAAACTTGGGCGACAGTGCGCTTCAGCAACGTCTGGTGGACGTTGGCTTGGGCTTAAATCCGGGGCCTAGTTTTGGGCGGGCCGGGCAAGGTCATATGCGTTTGAACTTTGCTGCGCCACGATCTCAGGTGATGGATGCCATCAATCGCCTAGCGAAGTTGTAGCCTGATGCATCGTAGGTATGGAGCAAGAATATTTAAGCAGCCCGGCTAAATCATGGCTATAAGCTAAAATTTATGCTGACATTGCAGGTGATGCGGAATCAAGGGCTTATGACGAACCAAGTGCCCATAGCAAGTGAAGTGGTCCAGAACGATATACACTGGCGTACGTTGCTGGAAGCCATTCCTGATATGATCTGGCTTAAGGATCCTGAGGGTGTGTACCTGCACTGCAATAAGGAGTTTGAGCGTTTCTTTGGCGCAAGTGAAGCAGAAATCGTAGGCAAGACCGACTATGACTTTGTCGAGAAGGAGCTGGCCGATTTTTTTCGTGCCAAAGACAGAGAGGCCATGACGAAGGGCAGGGCCTGCGTGAATGAAGAGTGGATTACTTACGCTGTGGATGGTCGCCGGGTCTTGCTGGAGACAACTAAAAAACCGATGTTTGATGCGCAAGGACAGCTACTGGGTATACTGGGCATTGGTCATGACATTACCGAACGCAAACGGCTGGAAGCTAAACTTCAGGAAAGCGAATTATTTTTTCTGGAATCACAGCGTGCTGCTTCCATAGGTTCTTTCAAGACTGATTTTGCGACCATGACCTGGCATGCTTCAGAAGTGCTTTATGACATTCTGGGCATAGATAGCCATTATCCACCGACAGTCGATGCCTGGTTTGATCTCATCCATCCCGAAGACCGTGACCTTGTGTATGCCTATGTTCAGAAAAATGTTCTGAACCAGCATGAGGCATTTCGCCGTGAATACCGTATTGTGCGTCCTTCTGATGGCAATATACGCTGGGTGTTGGGGCAGGGTAAACTGGTCTTAGATGATGATGGCCAGATAAAATTCATTGTAGGAACCCTCCAGGATATCACCCGTCAGCAACAGTCTCGCCATGAGTTAGCCTTGGTCAGTTTTGCCTTAAATCATGTTCAAGATGCTGCTTACCTGGTGGATGAGCGGGGTCATTTTCTCTTTGTGAATGATGAAGCTGTTCGTATCCATGGCTATAGCCGTGATGAACTTTTGCGATTACGGGTTATTGATGTCGATAACGTATTGCGAACTGAAGAGCAATGGTCAGATCACTGGCAATACATGAAAAGTGTTCAGACCATGACCTTCCAGAGCCAGCATAGAAGATGCGACGGCGTGAATTTTCCGGTAGAAATTACAGCCAATTATTTTGAGTTTCTTAATCAGCCTTATATGTTGGGCCTAGCTCGAGATATTAGTGAACGTGCAGCCATGCATGATGAACTGCTGCGGCACAGAACACATCTGGAGGAGTTGGTTAAGGATAAAACACAGGAACTGGCTGATGCTAACCAAAAACTGACACGTTTGTCGCGTATTCAACGTGCCATCAGCCTGAGTTCACAAGCTCTGGTGCATGCTACGTCAGAACAGGAATATCGTCAGAAGGTCTGTCAGTTACTGGTGGAAGTTTGCGGACATAGCCTGGTTTGGATAGGACATGTCCTAGCTGATGCGGAGAATACGGTACAAGTGCAGGCCAGCGCGGGTGAGGGGCAGGCATGGCTGAGTGCTCAGGTGATGACGCGGCAAGATGGATCTTTAGGACAAGGCCCTTGCAGCCAGGCACTGTGTTCAGGTTTTGCCGTCAACATGGATCTGACTCATGAACAGGAGCCCTGGGCGCAGCAGGCCAAGCAGCAAGGCTGGATGTCATGTTTGGTAGTCCCTTTTTGTCTTGATGATGGTCAAGCTGGATTATTCACGATGTACACCGACGTTCATGCCGATATGTGTGAGGATGAACTACGGCTATTGCAAGAAATGGTTCAGGATTATGTTCAGGGTATGGCTGTCCTGCGATTGCGTCGCCGACATGCCGAGATTATGGATGAATTAGCCGTTCGTGTCAGGGATGAATCCCTGGCTCGTCAACAAAACCAGGCTTTAGCCGAGAAATTGCAATTAGTGCTGGATAGCCTTGAAGCAGCCATCTTGGTTTGGGATAAGGATAAGCGTTTGGCATTTTGGAATCAGAATGCGCTGGACATATTCCCGCTGAGTGCTCATAGGATACGCTCAGGGTTGCAACGCGATGATTTTTTGGAAGAACTGAATAGAAACGGAGAAAAATACGACTCCACCCGGCCATGGGAGGCATGGCAAGATCCTGTTCATGAGTTGGTACACACTCATCAAGGTTGGGTTCTTGAGTTTACGCGGCGTCTTGCTCAAGATGGCAGCCGTATTGTACTGATTTCCGATAATACGGAGATCACCATGATGCGTGACACGCTGCAAGGTAATCAGCGAATGGCTGACTTGGGTGGTATGGTGGCGGGTGTAGCGCATGATTTGAATACCCCCATTGGGATTGCCCTGACCGCCAGTACGACCCTCGCTGAAGGTGTTCGTCGCATTGAACAAGAGGCCATGCAGGGAGAGATGCGCAGATCTTTGTTTACGGCTTTTCTGGAACAGAGCCAATTAGCTAGCCACTTGATTGAAAGTAATTTAAACCGAGCTATTGAACTGATAACCAGCTTCAAACAAGTGGCCGTGGATCGCACGCAGGCACAAAGGCGAACCTTTGATCTTGGTTCCATGCTGCAAGAGGTGATGGTCATGATGCAGCCCTTGCTGAAGCCACAGGGGCATCGCTGGCGACTGGATCGACATACGGGCGAGGTCAATATGGGCAGTTATCCAGGGCCGCTCGGGCAAGTTATTACTAACTTGGTACAAAATGCGGTGACGCATGCTTTTGTCGATCATCCAGGGCAAATCATCTTGAGTATTCGCGAGCGGGAGTATGATCAGGTTGAGATCAAGGTTACCGATAATGGTCGTGGGATCCCTCCTGAGAACCTGCTACGTATTTTTACTCCCTTTTTTACCACCCGATTGGGACAGGGGGGTACTGGGTTGGGGCTGCATATCTCCCACCGTATTGTAACCAATATTCTGCAAGGCAGTATTGGGGTAAATTCAGTGCTGGGAGAAGGTACTGAGTTTTGCATCGTTATCCCTTGTTTCCCTAAGGATAAACAGGAAACGACGCCATGATTTTGGTGTTGATACTGGGAGCTTTGGTGGGCGGAGTTCTGGGCCTGACCGGAGCGGGTGGAGGTATTCTGGCGGTCCCTGCCTTGGTCTTTGGTTTGGGATGGAGTGTCGCTCAGGCAGCCCCTACCGCCTTGCTGGCAGTGACGGCTTCAGCTTTATTTGGCGCGGTAGAAGGGCACTGGCGTGGTTTGGTGCGCTATCGAGCGGCGACCGTGATAGCCATCGTAGGCGCAGGAGCTACTCCGTTAGGCCTGAGAGTTGCCCACGTATTGCCGGCGCGGTGGTTACTTGTGTTATTCGCACTGACCATGCTGGGAGTTGCCATACGGTTGCTGCGGCATCAGTGGGTTCGTTCTGCTCATAAGCCGCTATGCCGCATCAATGCGGAGACTGGACGCTTGCACTGGACACCGGCCTCAGCGTTATGTTTGGCTGGAATCGGCGCGTTGACAGGGTTTCTTACCGGGCTACTTGGTGTAGGTGGGGGCTTTGTCATTGTTCCTGCCCTTAGCCGGTTAACTGATATGACCATGCACGGTATTGTAGCTACTTCCCTGATGGTGATTACCTTGGTAGGGTCCGGCGCTGTGTTGGCGTCAGTCATACATGGACATTTATTACCTCTGTATGTGGCCATGCCGTTCCTGGCGGCAACCGCAGTTGGCATGATACTAGGGCGTTTAAGTGCCCACCGATTTTCGCATAAACATCTGCAACGTCTTTTTGCTGGCGTGCTGGTCATCGTAGCCTCCAGCATGTTTATCCGTGCCCTATAGTTTTAGGGACAAGGGTTGGAAATACGAGCATGTAGACGTTCAATGCCCCGGATGATCTCCGGGTTGAGCAGACCTTTTTTGCCTGGTACAGGCCATACCTTATCTAGATCAGGCCTGTCAGTGAGGCCTCGTTTGCCTGGAAAGCAGGAAAAATATGCCTCAGTTGTGCATCATCCAATCTAAACTGTTGCTGAAGAACCATGGTTGCCACACTGCGAAAATCGGTAGTCACTTCCAGATCTCGCCCCTGATAGAGGTCAATTTCTTCGAGGCTTGGCCATTGCCCATAGACTTTGCCACCCCCCATTATCCCCCCCAGCAACCACATGACATTACCGTGCCCATGGTCTGTACCACCATTGCCATTTTCACGAACAGTTCGGCCAAATTCAGACATGACGAGCACCGTGGTGTTCGTGAATTCTGAACCCAGTTCATGCGCCAGAATGGCAAGACCTTCTCCTAGCGGATATAAATGATTGGCGAGTTGTCCGTGACTGCTGCCCTGATTTACATGTGTATCCCACCCTCCGAGTGCCAAGAACACGATATTGATATGGGGGTCACGTTTTATCATTCTGGCCAGCATACGGGCATCCGAGGGAAATCCTGCCGAGGTTGGTGCGCCATGGTCGGCAGCCATCATGTCGTTTTGCAAGTCGGAGAGCAATTGACTGCGCATGTTCCTGCCCGCCTGATAGGTTTTGCCTAGAGACTGGTTATTGGCATAAAGCATATCAAAATCTTTGGCGATGACAGGACGATCCATAACCATGGGCTGGGCAGTGTTTTGTCCCAGCGTAAGATTAGCCACCGTCATTTTTCCAGACATGATGCGTGGCAGTGTGGCACCCACGCTTATCGCGCTGGTCGGTGTGCGCTTGCCTGGTAGAACTGCAAGAACTCGGTTCATCCAGCCATCCGGTGTGCTCTTTATCCCTGGAGTACCGCTCTCCATATAGTCTTGCGCATCAAAATGGGAACGGTTAGGGTCAGATGACCCAGAAGCATGAATGAAAGCCAGGGATTTCTGTTGCCACAGGGGCATGAGGGCTGATAAAGCTGGATGCAGGCCGAATTGACCATCTAGATCCAGCAAGCCTCCTTCCGCTCCAGGGCGGGGGATGGCGATACTGGGTCGACTTTCGTAATAGAGGGGATCCTTATAGGGTGCGACTACGCTGAGACCGTCCACAGCACCTCGGAGAAACACAACCACAAGTCGCTTGGTAGTGCCAGGCGAGCTTGCCGCCCAACCGATACGCTCCAACGGAAGAAGGCTTAGGCCAGCTATGCGCAGGAATTCCCGTCTGTTCATTCCTTACTCCCTAACGATACATGAATTCAGGGCTGCCAAAAATTAATGCAGGCCTAAGCATTTCTGGCGCCTTCTTGGCTATGCTTAAGGTCAGGGGCGAGAGTTCTGAGCCTAGCGTCTCTTCAATAAGATTGACATTGACACTCACCACGGGGGGCGGTGACATAGGCTGTTTTGCCGCCAGACGTCCGGCACTCAGGAGGGTAGCGAAATTTATCCGACGCATCATGGCATCAGGGTTTAACCAGACTGCCTGGGTGTTTTGATAACCATTCGGAGTCAGGCATCCATATAAAGGTTGGCCGAGCTGCTGGAGTGCCCCCATCAGCGGACGATAGTTCTGGACATCAACGCCGCTAGCACGTGCAGCAGAAACTATGTATTCATAGGGTGTCTTGAATTTGTTGCCATAATTCTTCGCGTCCCAGAATTCCTTACTGTGAAATAAGGTATCCAAAACCTTGCGAATATCTCCATCCGTATCCATGAAACGTTTTGCCAGTTTGTCCACCAGCGCCTGATTGGGTGTGTCCGATACAAAATACTGCGACAACTCATAACTGATATGTTGTGCGGTGGCTGGACTTCTGGCGAGGATATCCAGGGCTTCCTGGACTTCTTGCTCGCCGCTGCCTTTAATCTTTTGTCCAAGAAACTGCTTGTCTTTGAAATCATGTCGTCGTGAATCAAAGAAAAATTCCATGTTGCCGCCACGCCTGAAACCCCATCCCGTTAAAATTTGGGCGAGGGTAGTGACATCTTGTTGGGTATAGCCGCCATGGACACCCAAGGTATGCAACTCCATGAGTTCACGTGCATAATTTTCATTTATTCCGTCAAATTTGCCGCGAGCTCCCGGGCTGTCCGGGGCCGTATTAAGCCAATTATCAAGGTAGAACAGCATGGCTGGATGTTTCGCTGTCGCATCCAGCAAATCGCTGAATCGTCCAAGGACATGTGGTCTAATGACCTCTTCTTCATAGGCGCCAATCCAAAGATTGTCTAATCCTTTTCCGGCGAAAACATTGAAATGGTTATACCAGAATTCCACCATGACTTCCTGCAATTGCCGGGGACTTTCAATGGCGCGTGCGAGCCTGGCCTCTGCAGCTTGCATCACAATGATGTGAGCGCGTTGACGCGCCTCCTTGACAGTTTGCGGATCGGGTTTTGCTCCTTTATTGACAGGCGGCGGGCCATACGCTTTGTATAACTGAAACGGATCCAGTTGTAAGGTATCCAGCTGTTCCAGATGAGCGGTAAGATTTGTCGGAAGAGGTATTAATTCTGGATGCAGCTGCTGCTCGATATAAGTATTGATACCGACAAACTTAATAGAATTCAAATCACCTTGGGCAGGACCAAAAGCCAGTCGGTTCAAAAGGTGTACTGCCTTCGTGTCGTCAGCTGTATCAGAGCAAGCAATAATCGGCAGCAAGATTAAAACTGCTAGCAAAATAACCCTGCATGACTTGTCTGAGTTTAACCTCAATGACTTCTCCAAAAATCGACATAACTCAGTAAGTGGCGTGAAAATACTGAACTGAATTCAGGTACTTTACCTGAAGCAAACCTAACACAAGCTACTCAGTTGCTGGCACAGTGAGAAGTGGCCGCGGTAATTTAAACAGCGCTATAAGTGGAAACCCGGGCATAATGCTGGACGAAATCGTCCGTCAAACCGGAGTTCATTATGATCAAG
>JABEVH010000283.1 GCA_013043915.1 Pseudomonadales bacterium | reverse complement strand
CGTTCTGTATATTGCAAGTGAAATCTAAGTCAAAATCAAATTCCCGCTTTCCTCCCCATGGCTAAAGCGAGGGGATTCTCGCGGTCGTGGGGTTGAATACCTGGACCATCAGGTCTATTTAAACATAACCGTCTGCTGGCAAATACCCTAGGAATTATCAGCTTGATCTCGCCTTGCCTACGCTGCTGCGTTTATACTGATGCCCCTATGCCGTGGCCTATCGGAAAACTCCCATGTCAGCGAATGTCGACCCTTCAGAAATCGCCAAATTTTCTGCTCTGGCTGAGCGCTGGTGGGATCCTGCCGGTGAATTCAAACCGCTGCATGCCATTAATCCCCTGCGTCTGGACTGGATCGATGAACGCGCTTCATTGCATGGCAAACGTATCGTGGACATCGGTTGTGGTGGAGGCATTCTGGCTGAGAGTATGGCTCGCCGGGGAGCTGAAGTCATCGGCATCGATATGGGTGATGCACCCCTGGCCGTTGCCCGACAGCACGCGCAGACTTATGGTCAACATGTGGACTACCGCGCGCAAAGTGCTGAGGATTTAGCTGCTCAGGAAGCCGGTAGTTTCGACGTCGTCACTTGTATGGAGATGCTTGAGCATGTTCCCGACCCCTCTTCAGTGATACAGGCCTGTCAACAACTGCTCCGTCCTGGCGGATGGGCATTTTTCTCGACCATCAACCGCAACCCCAAGTCATGGTTATTTGCCATCTTAGGTGCTGAGTATATTTTACGCATGCTGCCTCGGGGCACGCATGATTATGCCCGTTTTATCAAGCCCTCCGAACTATCGCAGTGGCTGCGTCACTCAGGCTTAGCACTGGAAGACATGACAGGACTGCATTTTAATCCCGTCACCCAGCACTACTGGCTGGCTGGCAATGTCGATGTCAACTACATGATGGCGACACGGCGGCTGACATGAAGGGCCCGCTAGAAGCCGTTTTTTTTGACCTGGACGGCACCCTGGTCGATACCGCCGGCGACTTTCATGCCATCCTCAATGAACTTCGCCATGAATATAATTTGCCCCCTCTCCCCTTGTCCGTAGTCAGTGCATGGGTTTCACAGGGCTCACTGCACGTTATTCGCGAAGGTTTTCGTGAAACTGAATTAAACGACACTCAACTTGAATCGATACGAACAGATTTCCTACATCGTTATGCCTTATCCCTCGATGTACATGCTTGCCTTTTTCCCGGTATGCCTGAACTGCTTCAGGCACTTGCAGAGGCAGCAATCCCCTGGGGCATAATCACCAACAAACTCAGCCGCTATACTTTTCCACTGCTGGCGAGTTTACAACTTAGCCCCGCCAGTGTCATTTGCCCCGACATGGTGAGTAAAACCAAACCTGATCCTGAAGGACTGATGCGTGCAGCTGCTGAGGTGGGGGCAGACCCTGTAAATTGTCTTTATATAGGTGACCATGAACGCGACATCGCTGCGGGTCATCGTGCTGGCATGACGACCATCGCCGTCGCCTGGGGTTATATCCTGCCGGGAGATGATATCGACACTTGGCACGCTGACCATGTGGTCTGCGATGCCGCCGAACTGAATCACATCATAGCTTCGTTGAGGACTTACCATGCATGACTTTCAAGCCCCCCCCGACATGTTGATCAACCGCGTCATCCTGGTAACCGGCGCTAGTGATGGCATAGGGCGAGCTGCCGCCATCAGCTATGCCAAATTGGGCGCTCATGTCATCTTGCTGGGGCGTAGCCAGGAAAAACTGGCAGCTGTTTATGACCATATTGAACGAGCAGGTTATCCTCAACCGGCCATGTTACCCATGGATTTAGCATATGCGACACCGGAACAGTACCAACAATTGGCAACGATGCTCACCAGTGAATTTGGCCGACTCGATGGTTTGCTGCTGAATGCTTCGGTCCTTGGGGAGATTACCCCCCTGGAACAGTATGAGATCGGCACCTGGGATCATGTCATGGCCACCAACCTGCGTTCCAATTTTTTGATGATACAGGGACTTTTGCCTGTTTTACGATTAGCTGAGCAGGCTAACATCATCATGACGACGAGCAGTGTTGGCCGACAGGGCCGCGCTTACTGGGGTGCCTACGCTGTATCTAAGGCAGGTATTGAATCACTGTGTCAAATTTGGGCGGCTGAACTGGCCAACACCACACGCATTCGTGTCAATTGCATTAACCCGGGAGCTACGCGTACATCGATGCGCTTAAGCGCTTATCCGGCTGAAAACCCGGAAAACCTGCGCCGCCCTGAGGAAATTCTCGGCCTCTACCATTACCTGATGAGTGAAGCCAGTGTCGGTGTTAATGGTGCCTCTATGGATGCACAGCCGGTTTCTTGACACCCACTTGTTAAGTTTACCCCTTAAAACCATCTAACCAACTGTTCAATAAGACATTCCATAAAGTGGCACGATTTTAGCTTGTAAGTTGTCGTGCCCTTTCTGGAGTCGATGACATGTCCCTTCTGCGCAGCGTAACGACCAGTGTTAACACGGAGCCTTCCGTCAAGCGCCAACAGCGCCAGGCGCTCAGAGCTCCCCTGGAATTGCAGCTGACTCTGCCCCGCCTGTTAGGTGGTACCCTTGACCGGGATCTGGTTCTGCAAAGATTTCACGAAATCATTGGCAATGATCTCGATATTGCTCATCTTGATCTGATCGATGACGCAGAGCACTATCGTTTCAGTCGGGGAACGGCAGCCGGACATCAGTTGTGCTACCAGTTAAAGATTGAAAACGAGCACCTGGCTACCTTAACCATGACTCGCTCACTTCCCTTCAATGAACAAGAGATGATTTGGCTGGAACAAGCCATCGTGCATCTGTTGATGCCGCTTAAACATGCCTTGCAGTATGCAGAAGCACTTGAACAAGCCATGAGCGATGGGTTGACCGGCTTGGGCAACAGGCGAGCCATGAATCAGGCGCTCAATCGTTGCATCCGCAGTAGCCACCGCTATGAACGGGTTAGTTCACTGCTCATGCTCGATATAGATCACTTCAAAAACATTAACGACAAGCATGGTCATGCCATGGGCGACCACGTTCTAACCGTACTAGCACAGACCCTGCATTCAGCTTTACGTTTAACCGATCAGGCCTTTCGCTACGGTGGTGAAGAATTTATCATCCTGCTGCCAGAAGCCAGCATGACAGGAGCACGCATCGTTGCTGAACGCCTGCGCCAGGCTATCGATGGCATGGATATTCAGGGCATCTTTCCTACGGTCAGTATCGGACTTGCCTGCCTGCGTCCGGATGATAACTTAAATACATGGCTTAATCGTACCGATCAAGCCTTATATCAAGCCAAGCGACAAGGTCGCAATCGCATCGTAGATGATGGCCAACTAACCGACTAATCCTCGGAAGAGTCGTTATCGCGCCGTTGCTGCCGCAAAAATCCACCCCGACGCGGAGGCAGAGGATTCTCGCGCATTTTTTCAGTGCGTCGTTTTTGCAGGCCATAAAGTCCTGTGCCACGGCGTGGCTTGAGTTCAACTTCTGCCGCCAACGTATCGATCTCTTCCTTGTCAAGCTCCAGCCAACGTCCTGTCCGCAGGTGTTTAGGCAGAGGGATAGAACCATAGCGTATACGAATGAGACGACTGACTACCAAACCGACCGCTTCGAACATGCGGCGTACTTCACGATTACGCCCCTCGCGCAAGGTCACTTGATACCATTTATTAACCCCTTCACCCCCGACCAGGGTCAGAGCATCAAACTTGGCTAAACCGTCTTCCAGCATGATGCCTTCCATGAGCTGATCGCGTACATGATCAGCAACTTCACCGAGAATACGTACAGCATATTCACGTTGAATACCACTTGACGGGTGCATCAGCCGGTTAGCCAGCTCTCCATCGGTAGTCAGTAACAATAACCCAGAACTGCTGACATCAAGCCTGCCCACCAGTATCCAGCGTTCGTTCTGCAAAGGAGGCAAACGTTCAAACACCGTAGGACGCCCTTCAGGGTCAGAACGTGTACATATCTCGCCTTCAGGTTTGTAATACATGATAACCCGGCGACGCATTTCCTCCTCCGCAACGACAGGCACTAATCGTCCATCAATACGGACTTGATCGCCGATTTCGACACGATCACCCAAGGTAGCCAGTGCTCCGTTCACACTGACACGCCCCTCCAAAATGGCCTGTTCCATATGCCGCCGTGAACCCACACCAGCACGTGCCAGCACTTTTTGTAATTTCTCACTCATGTTCTTCTACCTGAAAATCGTCGTGGGGTTGGGCATCCTTTGCCATCATCAAGCCATTCTGCTCATTCTGGCCTGCTTCGGTTAAATTCAATTCTGCATTAATCTGATCAAGGTCACGCAAGGCCGCCAATGAAGGCAAGTCAGATAATCTTTTAAGTCCAAAAGCATCCAGAAATAGGCGGGTAGTTACCAGCAATGCAGGGCGTCCGGGCACATCACGGTGGCCTGCAATGCGTACCCATTCTCGTTCCTGTAAAGTACGTATAATCTGGGTACTCACAGCCACGCCACGAATGTCTTCAATTTCCCCGCGCGTGATAGGTTGACGATAGGCAATAAGGGCTAGTGTCTCCAGCAAAGCACGGGAGTATTTTTGTGGCCGCTCTTCCCATAGCCGGCTTACGTAAGGGCCGAACTCGGCTCGTACCTGTACCCTGAATCCAGAGGCCACCTGTACCAGCTCCAAAGCTGAACCTTCAAGGGCTACTCTCAGCGTCTGAAGTGCCTGAACCACCTGTTCATGATTAACACCATCTTCCAGACCGAAGATGGCGATTAGCTGCTCCACCGTCATCGCCTTACCACAGGCCAGCAAGACTGCCTGCAAAATTTTGCTCACTGCATCCAGGGTCATGGTGCCAGTTCCTCGGTTTGTGTACGACGATGACGTACATAAATAGGCGCAAAACTTTCTGCCTGAACCAGATCCAGTAATCCTTCCTTAATCAATTCCAGCAAGGCTATGAAACTGACGACTACACCCAAACGTCCCTCTTCCACATGAAATAATGCAAAAAAAGACAAGAACTCATCTTCTTGCAGAGCTTGCAGGATATCGGCCATACGCTCACGCAAGCTCAACCCTTCATGCCCCACATGATGGCTTTCATAAAGTTCAGCACGTTTAAGTACATCACGCAAAGCCAGCAGCAACTCATCAAGTTCAACCTCCGGCGGTGCATGCAGCCGTGTATATATCGGAGCAGTCGCTATCGCCACAAAAAAATCTCTTCCCTCCATGGGCAAGGCATCAAGATCTAGCGCCGCCTGCTTATAGCGCTCATACTCCTGCAAACGACGAATCAGTTCAGCGCGAGGATCTTCCCCATCCTCGCCTTGAGTGTCACGTGGACGCGGTAACAGACAACGTGATTTTATCTCGCCTAGCATGGCTGCCATGACCAGGTACTCAGCGGCGAGTTCAAACTTCATGGATTGCATGATGTCGATATAACCCATGTATTGACGGGTAATCTCGGCAACCTGAATATCCAGAATATCCATGTTTTGACGACGAATGAGGTACAAAAGCAGATCTAGGGGACCTTCAAATGCTTCCAGAAAAACTTCCAGAGCATCAGGGGGAATGTAAAGGTCCTCCGGGATTTTGGTCAGTGCCTTACCATAGACCAAAGCAAAAGGCATTTCTGTCTGTAACAGCGCATGGACTGCTGGTTCATTCATGTCGTTATCCCAACGATAGAGCAATCACACGGCTAGCGGTAAGCCAGCCCCATCGCTGAACGTACTTCATCCAGCGTATCCTCTGCCACTTCACGAGCAGCGGCGCAACCATCAGCGATGATGCTACGCAACATATCCGGATTAGCTTCCAGAACAGCTGCACGTTCACGCATGGGAGCCAATTCTG
>JABEVH010000282.1 GCA_013043915.1 Pseudomonadales bacterium | reverse complement strand
GAAGAATTAGTCATGGTGTTTAATATCAATATAGGCTTCGGCCTTAATTTCACGTAACCAGCTCTGCAGTTCATCGTCATACTGACGCTGGTAAAGAGCTCGGCGGGCTACATTCTCTTGATATTGTGTGGACATAGCCTCATCACGCACCCCAGTCACGTTAAGAATATGCCAACCAAACTTACTACGGAATGGCGGGCTGATCTTGCCTACCGGAGTTTCATCCATGACCTTGTCAAATTCAGGGACCATTTCTCCATGGGTAACCCAGCCTAAGCTGCCACCGTTGCGCGCAGAACCCGGATCTTCCGAATAAAGCTGCGCTTGCTGGGAAAAATCAGCACCTTTAAGCAGTCGATCATAAATACGCATGATTTTTTCATGAGCTTCTGCATCAGAGAGAACCTCGGAGGGTTTGATCAGAATATGTTCGCAGGCAATTTGGTGTACAAAATGGTTATCGGCGCTGCGCTTGTCGAGTAGTTTTATGATATGAAAGCCTGTGTCCGTCCGAATAGGTGGCAAAACATCTCCAACTTTAAGTCCAGGTATGGATGATGCGAATAAGGTAGGCAACTGCGCTTCTGAACGCCACCCCAGATCTCCACCATCCAGGGCATTCTCTGCTTGGGAGTCCGCTGCCGAAATCTGTGCAAAATTGCCTCCAGCCTTCAACTTCTCAAAGATCTCATTGGCATGTGTTTTGGCGGCATCGATTTGCTCTGGGCTGGCCTTGTCAGGAAGGGACACCAGTATCTGCGCCAGATGATATTCGGTAGCTAGTGCTGCCTTGCCTTCAGGCGATGCGAGGAAAGCACTGACATCTTGGTCGGTAATACGGACGCGAGAGCTGAGTTCATGGTTGCGCAGGCGCTCAATCATGATTTCATGACCGACCTCCTCTCTGACGCTGTCATAACTGGTGCCAGGTGTGTGATTGAGCTTGTCACGGAACGCATCCAGACTGAGGTGGTTTTGTGTGGCCAGATCAGTCATGGCATGATTTAAGGTATCATCATCAATCTTAATACCTGCCCGTTTAGCCATTTGTAGTTGCAAGGAATCAAGAATCAACTGGTTGGTGACCTGTTCACGCAGGACATCTTCGGTGGGGACAGGGGTGTTGTTTTGCTGCATGTGAAAGATCACATCGTTCATGCGATCCTGGATTTCACTATTAAGAATGACGTCGTCATCCACGACAACGGCAATGCCATCCAGAGGCGTAGAAGCCTTGGCCACAGTCAGCATGCCTAGCAGTATCATCAGTAGCCATAAACGCATTATTAAGGTCGCTCCGCATTGGAAATTTGTGTGTAACCCAGAATGGCTTGTCCCAGCATGTCTTCAACTTGATGACTATACCCCCCGAGTCCCTTGAATTCGAACTGAAACATGATGGAGCGGTTGTACCCGGGAACGTTGTTGACAGCAAGGAAGTCATCCAGGTAGATAGAATCGACAACGCGCACACGCCAGCAGCAGTTTTCATATTGCAGGCCGGCAATAGCCTCCTGGGTATGATAGAGCGCCAAGTCGTATTGCCAAAGACCGATCAGTTGCCAGCGATCTCCGATCGGTGTAACAAATGAACCAGTAGCCATGCGGAAGGTGGGCATAGTGAATAATGGACTTTGCGTGGTCAGTCCTTCCATGCTGGTGTAGCTAGAGTAGGCATGGATGTAGGTGTAACCGAGATTAAACACGCTCTTGTTATCCGGCGGTTGCCAGTGCAGGTTAATACTGCTCCGGTTAGCCCAGCGCATGGAAGGATCCATACTAAGGTTGCCGGATAGGGATAGGGTGGAGCTCAGTCGGGCATTGGCCTCGGATAATAGTCCGGTGGATATAGAGGTTTGTTGCGGTAAGGTTGCTACGACATTACGTGGTTGAAAATAGCGCATGTCGCCGAAGTTAAAACTGTAATTTTCATTACCGTCACTATCTAGCCAGCGGTTATTGAAGCCGAGAGCTAACTGGTTGGCATCATCCAAGCGATCTCCACCTACAAAACGTGAGTCCCGGAACAACTGTGTATACGTCAAAGGATTTTCAATGGTATCGAATATGGGCAGATTGTTTTGATTGACGTAAGGAGCCTTGAGGTAATACAAACGTGGCTCCATCGTCTCTGTGCCACCTTGAGCGAGTGAACGGTCGAAGTATAGACCTGAGTCCACGCTCAAGGTTGGTACCGTAACACTGCGGGTTAAGGGTATGGTGTCTTGACTATTACTAACGGTGCCGGCGGGTAGCGGATTATTCAATGAATAATCCAGGTGTTTAAGGGTGAGACGTGGATTTAAGAATGCCCAAGGTGCATCCATGGTCATGCCAACAAAGGGGTCTGAACGTATTCGGCTCCCCTGTATGAAAGGGTCGCCAGGAATGACCTGACCTCCTAAAGTCCCACTGCCGTCGCTGATGGTTCTTCTGAAGTCGACCATGTCGACATTAAACCCTGCATCAACCCTATGGTTATTGGATACCCATAGGCGAGAAAGCGAGGTTTCGGGTAAACGGGCATAGGGTTTGTAGGCATCGGTAACGGTAGGATCGAGGACTTTAAATTCCTGCATCTGAGACATCCAGCTCCAGGATTTGTCATGGTAATCGACTTCGCCCAAGCGTTGCTGGTACGTGGCTGTAGACAACGATGCCGTTGTACCCAGATCCTGATAATAGTAATTGTCCGAGACATAGTTGATGTCAGTTTTGGCCGACCAGCCTTCAGCAAAGCTACCGCCATGTTGCCAACCTAGCGCCTTGCGGGCTTCACCCGTGATTAGCGATGTATTGGGTGCGGGATCATTGGGGTTGTAGTACAGAGGGAAACCGCTGCGATCATTGCCTAAATAGCCCCCTGCAATCTCACCATGCCCCCAACTTTCCAGATAACGAAAGTCTCCCTGCATCCATAATCCTCGTTTAGTGAGGATGGCAGGGGTGATAGTGGCATCATAATTAGGGGCTAAATTGAGGTAGATAGGCAGTGAGAACAGTGCGCCGTTGGTGCTGCTGGAACCAAATACCGGAATTAGGATGCCGCTTTGACGACGATCATCAATGGGGAAATTCAAGTAGGGAATATAGACCAGGGGAATGTCATGTGTGTACAGCACCGAGCTGACGGCTTCACCACGCCCTGTATTCTGGTCAAGACGGATATGTTTGGAACGTAGCCACCAGTCACGATGGCCTGGCGTGCATGTGCTGATCTCGCCATTTTCAATGGAGGTAACCCCTGCAGATGAACGCGTGATTGTGGAGGCCTTACCATGAGCATGCATGCTGGATAAGGCATATCGGGCATGCTTGATCAGGGATTGTTTTTTCTTCAGAAGCGATTCGCCGTAGTCACCGGTTGCCGCATAATTGGCTTCAGAGATTAGAAGATGTCCCTGCATGCGCGCAAAGTTGGTCGTGCGGTCCATATTAGCCTGGTCGGCACAGGCAACACGGCCGTTCTCCTTG
Source organism: Pseudomonadales bacterium (assembly GCA_013043915.1). Taxonomy (GTDB): domain Bacteria; phylum Pseudomonadota; class Gammaproteobacteria; order Pseudomonadales; family Moraxellaceae; genus JABEVH01. The sequence goes on along the minus strand of JABEVH010000282.1, from coordinate 8,731 downwards.
ATTTCGACATGCCCCTTCATGCTCGTTAAGCCGTACTGTTGCGAGTCAACTTGGTCGGCATAGCCCCATATTTCTCCAAGGGGTACAGGTTGCGAGGTAGGAAACAGGTTGACTAGGTAGCCTCCAGGGCAAGTTTGATCGATATAGGGACGCTGTACAGCGGGAGCTGCCTTCAGTTCAGGTGTCGTGCGATAGCCAAGCTCACGGTAATCATCGACTTCATCAGCGTTGCTCACACACACGAAGCTGCCCATAACTGTGCAGGCAAGGATAAATGGTGTGAACAGTGAGAATAAACAACGCATGGGTATGAAGGCGACGGGACAGGTAGGTGGGCCATGATACTTTCTTTCTGTACTGAATGAAAATTGCCAACGACGATGGGTTGTAAGAAATGTTTATCTATGAAGCCATGGACCCATGTCGCATAATATGCTGATTGAGAGCAAATGAGCGGTGTATATGCAACAGGATGACAGGGCTCAGGGATTACGTGCCTGGGCAGAAGCATGGATAGCTACCCATCACCAGGAGTGGGGCAGCGTGATGTCTATGCTGGTTGTTTCTGGCGATGCCAGTTTCCGGAGGTATTTTCGTCTATTGCTACCCCATGGTAGCCTGATTGCCGTAGATGCTTCACCTGTCCACGAGAATAATCCTGCTTTCGTGGCTATTGCATCAGCGCTGAGGGCGCACGGTTTACAAGCTCCTGAGGTAATTGCCTGGAATGCAGAGCAGGGGTACTTGTTGCTCAATGACTTGGGTGATCGTCTTTTATTGCCTGCGCTCAAACCTGATACCGTAGATGAACTGTATAAGCAGGCCATGCAGATCCTGCTTCGCATGCAGGATTGCGAATTCGTGCCCGGTTGGATATTACCTGCCTATGACCGCGTACGTTTAATGGATGAAATGAAGCTTTTTCACGACTGGTTCCTTTCCCGCTATCTCGGTCTTGCGCTTTCTGTAACGCAACATGCCATTTTAAGTAACGCGTTGGAACTCATACTTGAGCAAGTTATGGAGTTGCCAACGTGTTTTGTGCACAGAGATTTTCATTCGCGTAACTTAATGTTGTTACAGGATCAGGAATTAGGTGTACTTGATTTTCAGGATGCGGTCTTGGGGCCATTCAACTATGACCTGATTTCCCTGCTGCGAGATGCCTATGTCGTTTGGCCTCGTCCTCAGGTTATGCAATGGATGCTGCATTTCTTTCGGATGGCACGCAAGCAAGGGCGTCTCGAGGAAACGATGAATGAATCTGCTTTCCTTGAATCCTGTGAATGGATGTCAGCACAACGCCATCTTAAGGTACTAGGGATTTTTGCCCGCCTTTGTCTACGCGACGGCAAGGCTGGATATCTTAAGGATATACCTCTGGTTTTAGCCTATCTGCTTGATGAAATAAGCCATTTGCCAGCTTTGCGCCCTTTGCATCAATTTCTCGAACAGACCGTATATCCCGCTTACCTTGATCGGGAACCTCAAGGCCGGGTGGAATTGCCGTGAAGGCAATGATACTTGCAGCTGGGTTGGGCACTCGTATGCGCCCACTGACCGATCATACCCCCAAGCCGCTGCTGCCGGTTGCTGGCAAGCCCTTGATTGTCTGGCATTTAGAGGCGCTAGCTGACAGGGGTATAACCGATGTCGTTATCAATGTTTCGCATCGACGTGAGACTTTGATACAGGCTCTTGGGCAGGGAGAGGCCTGGGGATTGAATATCCATTGGTCTGTGGAAGAACAGCCGTTGGAAACGGCAGGTGGCGTCATACAAGCATTACCCTGGTTGGGGACAGAACCCTTTCTTTTGATCAACGGTGATGTTTGGTGGCGACCTGATTGGTCGTTATTGCAGATGCGTGCTCAGGATCTTGCTCATCTGTTGCTGGTCGATAATCCCTTACATCATGCTCAGGGTGATTTTACAATGATAGAGGGGCGAGTCCATGAAGATCAGTCACCCCGCTTGACTTTCTCGGGCATCAGCATGCTCTCTCCCGATCTTTTTCGTGGAATCAATCCTGGTGTTTATCCTCTGGCTCCCCTGCTTCGGCAGGCGATGCAAGCTGGAAGGGTCAGCGGCAGTTATTATCCTGGTCCCTGGGTCGATGTGGGAACGCCGCAGCGTTTGCAGGCGTTGGATCAAGCCCTGCATTCAGGGCTGTTTTAATTGCGTTTGACCCGCGAAAGGAAACATCCAGTCGATCAGTGACCAACTTAAGGCATCACTGATGTCCGAGAACTCGTTATCGATGGCTGGCCTATATATTTCTCGTAGGGGCAGTTTGTGCCTGCGTGCAGCCTGCACACAGGCAGGGCAACCCGGGTCATTGGGAACGTTAGCATGGGCATAAACCAGCGCTAGCGGAATCTGCATGTGGTCCAGGGCAGTCAGCAGAGGATTGGCATCATCGGGCAGGCGAGGAGGGGTAAGCAAGATCAAACCATGTAGGTTGGTGGGCCAGTTGTCAGGGTAGATCATGGGGATGGCCATGCCTGCCGCGCCTTGACCTATCAGTATTATGTTACGTACGCCTTGTTGGTCAAGCAGGTTAAGTGCAGCATCTAGTCGTGGTTTTAGTGCTGCAGCGATTTGTTGCCAGTCCATGGTGGTTGGCAGCGTGTTCACAGGTAATGTCAAATGGGGGCTGGTTAGGCTGACGATGATCCAGCCACGGTCAGGCAGATGTTGATAGAGTGATCGGTCGATACCAGGGGTAGCCGGATCATGAAAAAAACCAGGCAATAAAATGACTCCGCCTTGCACATAAGGAGCATGAGAGACTTCTTCTGCAACCAGCATTTGAGTTTTATCGGGCAAGGCGAGCATCTGCAGTTTACCGCCTTCTCGCCAGTGCTTAAGCAGGTCCGATGAACGTTGCGCTTCAGAGGGAAAGGGTGAAGCAGCAGAAGTTGCCATGCTAAGACAGAGAAGAAGGAACTTCCAGTACATGCTGCCGCATGCCACGATGATTCTGCTAAAATCGCTGCATTGTCCTGAGAGTGCCTGCCACCATGCTACCGCGCTATGTGATCGCTCCATCCATACTCTCCGCTGATTTTGCTCGACTGGGGACTGATGTTGAGAAAGTCCTGACAGCCGGAGCCGATATTGTCCATTTCGACGTTATGGATAACCATTATGTGCCTAATCTTACCGTGGGGCCTATGGTCTGCAAGGCCCTTAGGGATTTTGGCATCAAGGCGCCTATTGACGTGCACCTGATGGTGCGGCCTGTGGACAGCCTGATCGACGATTTTGCACGAGCAGGAGCCAGCTGGATCAGTTTTCATCCTGAGGCTTCGGATCATATTGATCGCTCCCTGCAAAAAATTCGCGAGCATGGATGTAAAGCGGGTTTGGTTCTTAATCCGGCAACTCCATTGCAATGCTTGGATCATGTCATGCACCGGCTCGACCACGTTCTGTTGATGAGCGTCAACCCGGGATTTGGCGGGCAGTCGTTTATACCTGAGACCTTGGAGAAACTTGTTCAAGCCCGTCAGCGTATTCAGGCTAGCGGTTTTGACATTCGTTTACAGGTTGATGGCGGAGTGCACGTTGGCAATATTGGTCAGATCGCCGCTAGCGGTGCCGATACCTTTGTTGCAGGCTCTGCCATTTTTAACACCACGGATTATGAGGCAGCCATCCATGCGATGCGTTTGGCCATTACACAAAGTACCCAAGTCTAGATGATGCTGCACAATACCAGAATTTGAGCCAAGGGATAGTTGCATGACCGAGCTGGAGAAATGGTTCGCAGGCCAACCTGAGCTGATGATGTTTGATCTGGATGGGACCTTAGTCGACTCGGTTGCCGACGTTGCTGCGGCTGTAGATCGTATGCGACGCGAGATGAATTTGCCTGAGCCGGGATTGGATAAGGTCAGAAATTGGGTAGGGCGTGGAGCGGAAGCCTTGCTGGACAAGGTCATGGCAGATTGTCCCGGGCAACCAGCACTACGCCAGGAAGCGGGCGAGCGTTTTGCCTGTGCTTACAGTGAAGCTGTGCATGTGCATAGCCGCCTTTTTGAGGGGGTTGATGCGGCACTGAAACTTTTTGCTACCTGGTGTCCGCTGGTGTGCATTACCAACAAGCCTTGGCGTTATACACAGCCGTTACTGGCTTCATTAGGTATTGATGAAAGGTTCGCGCTGATACTGGCGGGAGACAGCCTTTTGCATAAAAAACCTCATGCTCTTCCTGTCTTGCATACCTTGCATCACTTTGGGGTTCAGCCGCAGCGAGCCCTGATGGTGGGAGATTCACGCAATGATGTCATTGCTGCACATGCTGCGGGTGTTCGCTGTATTGCCCTGACCTGGGGCTACAATCACGGAGAACCGATTGAAGATTGTAGTCCAGATTGGATTGTCGATGCCTTTGCTGACCTGCTATAGTCAGGCCATAAATTTTACGGGGTCTTAAAGGTCATGGCGTATCAGGTATTGCAGAGACGATGGCGATGGCGGCGGGGCTGATAGCCTTAAGCTTGTTTTGACCATTGATCTTTACGAGAGAGATACGCACATGACTCCTGAACAACTGTCAGATTTTGCTCGCCAGGGATTTAATCGCGTTCCTGTGTTACGGCCGGTTTTGGTGGATACCGATACGGCCCTGTCTATTTACCTCAAATTGGCCCAAGGCCCCTACTCCTATTTGCTGGAGTCCGTGCAGGGTGGAGAAAACTGGGGTCGTTACAGCATCATTGGGATGACCTCGGATACGGTCTTAACGGCCTACGGTCATCTGGTGCGTATTGAACATCGAGGCGATGTGATCGAGCAGCACAAGTCAGATGATCCTTTGGCCTTTGTTGAGTCTTACGCTGCGCAATTTCGTGTACCAGAGTTAAAGGACTTGCCGCGCTTCTGCGGTGGGCTGGTGGGTTACTTTGGTTATGACTGTGTGCGTTATGTCGAAAAGAAACTCAAAGGGGGGGGGCATCCTGATCCTTTGGGTACCCCTGATATTCTGCTGATGGTTTCTGAAAATCTTGCTGTTCTTGACAATTTAAGCGGAACTTTGCATTTGGTCACCCATGTCGACCCAAGTTTGCCAGATGCCGCCAGAACTGCCCAAGCGCAACTCGATACCATGCAAGCATCCTTGGCTCAAGCCCTGTCTACACCCGTACGTCCAGCACAACCCCTGGCAGCCGATGATGAGCGCTTTGAGTCGGGGATGGGAGAGCAGCGCTTTAAAGATGCGGTAGAAACCATACGTCAATATATTCTGGCAGGGGATGTGATGCAGGTAGTGTTGTCGCAGCGGATGGTGGCTCCGCTTCAGGTTTCTGCACTGTCTGTATATCGAGCCTTGCGCCATTTAAATCCATCCCCTTATCTGTTTTACATGCATTGCGGTCACTTTCAGGTCGTCGGTTCTTCACCGGAAATCCTGACCCGCGTGGAAGATGGCCGGGTGACAGTCAGGCCATTAGCAGGTACACGTCCACGTGGCTCGACGCGCGAGGAGGATCTGGCACTGGAGAAGGAACTGTTGGCTGACCCTAAAGAAATTGCTGAGCACCTCATGCTAATTGATCTGGGTCGCAATGATGTGGGGCGCATCAGTACGACAGGCACGGTTAAACTAACAGAAAGCATGGCGATAGAGCGTTATTCCCATGTGATGCATATCGTTTCCAATGTAGAAGGTCAATTGGCTCCAGCCATACGTCCCATGGCTGTCTTACGTGCTACCCTGCCTGCGGGCACCCTCTCCGGGGCACCCAAGGTCCGAGCGATGGAAGTCATCGATGAGCTTGAGCCGGTCAAGCGCGGCATCTACGGTGGTGCGCTGGGTTATTTGGGCTTTCAGGGAGCGATGGATCTGGCTATAGCCATCCGTACGGCCGTGATCAAGGATGGCCGCATTCATATTCAGGCAGGAGCAGGTGTTGTGGCGGACTCTAGTCCGGATGCCGAATGGATTGAGACACTTAATAAAGCCAGGGCTCTGTTTAGAGCCGTTGATCTGGCAGCTGCAGCGGACAAGGAGGAGTAACCATGCTGGTCATGATTGATAATTACGACTCCTTTACCTATAACCTCGTGCAGTATTTCGGGGAATTAGGTGCTGAAGTCAAGGTGTTTCGCAACGATGAAGTGACCCTACAGGAACTGGATGACTTGGCTCCGGGTCATATGGTCATCTCACCGGGCCCCTGTTCCCCTGATGAAGCGGGCATATCCATGCAGGTGATTGAGCATTTCTCCGGCCGCGTGCCGGTCTTGGGGGTTTGCCTCGGTCACCAGGCCTTGGGGCAGGTTTTTGGCGGTAAAGTAGTACGTGCCCGCCAGGTGATGCATGGCAAGACCTCCACCATTTATCATCATGGTCAGGGAGTGTTTCAAGGTTTGAAAAATCCCCTGACCGCAACGCGCTATCACTCTCTGGTGGTGGACTGGGCTAGTTTGCCTGATTGCCTGGAGGTAACAGCCTGGACCTGTCATCCAGATGGCAGTCAGGATGAAATCATGGGCCTGCGCCATAAGACCCTGAATGTTGAAGGAGTTCAGTTCCACCCGGAATCCATCTTGACGGAGCAGGGCCATGAACTGCTAGGCAACTTTTTGCGGGGTCGTGACCGATGATTATGGCTGATGCTTTTAGCAAAATCATTGCCCATAAGGGCCTGACCGAGATGGAGATGTCTGCGCTTATGCGCGGCATCATGACAGGTGAAGCCAGTCCTGCGCAAATCGGAGGACTGTTGATGGGTCTGGCGGTGAAAGGTGAAACCGTGGATGAAATCACTGGAGCTGCGCAGGTGATGCGTGAGCTGGCAACTCCAGTGAATGTTGGGCCTGAGTATTTGGTTGATACCTGTGGTACCGGCGGAGATGGTTCAACCAGTTTCAATATATCCACCACGGCAGCTCTGGTCGTTGCTGCAGCGGGTGGGCGGGTGGCCAAACATGGTAACCGCGCGGTATCGAGCCGATCAGGTAGCGCTGATGTGCTGGAGGCGGCGGGTGTGCACTTGCAGCTGTTGCCTGAACAGGTAGCACGCTGTATCGATACGATTGGAGTAGGTTTTTTGTTTGCCCCTCGTCATCACAGCGCTACACGCTATGCAGTGGCGCCTCGTCAGGAACTGGGTGTGCGCACCTTGTTTAATCTGTTGGGGCCTTTGACCAATCCGGCGCGTGCTCCTAATCAGGTCATGGGGGTCTACGCGCAACGCTGGCTGCGCCCCTTGGCCGAAGTACTGCATCGCTTGGGTTCGCGACATGTCATGATGGTGCATTCTGAGGATGGCATGGATGAAATCAGTATCAGTGCAGCTACATCCGTGGTAGAAATGCGCGAGGGTAAAATCTCCGAGTATACGATTGCCCCGGAAGATTTTGGTCTGTCGCGCGCAGATCGTAGCTTATTGCATGTGGCCTCTGTTCAGGAAAGTCTGGAAAAGATGAAGATGGGTTTGCAGTCGGGATCGGGAGCTATTAGCGACATCGTAGCTCTAAATGCGGGAGCTGCCCTGTATGTCAGTGGAGTGGTTCTTAATCTGCATGATGGCGTCCTGCTGGCTCAGGATGTTCAGGCCAGTGGCCAGGCTAGTGAGAAACTGAGGGACCTGGTGGCGTTCACACAAATTTATGCAGGGCAGTCGTCATGAGAAGCCCGACGGTGCTTGATGCCATTTTGCATGATAAAAAAGACGAAGTTGTACGCCGGCGACAACGACGCTCTGCAGTAGCCTTGCAGGAGAGTTTGCCGGAAGCACGCCCAGTCAGAGGGTTTACAGCGGCGTTGCAGCGTACCGTAGCAGCAGGGCGTGCGGCTGTGATCGCTGAAATCAAAAAGGCTTCACCATCACGCGGGGTCATCCGGGATCCTTTTCTGCCGGCGGATATTGCGATGTCCTATGAGCGTGGTGGAGCCAGTTGCTTGTCTGTACTTACCGACGAGAAGTATTTTCAGGGGTCTGATGATTATCTGGTACAGGCGCGTTCTTCCTGTACCTTGCCGGTATTGCGCAAGGATTTCATCGTCGATCCCTATCAGATTCTTGAAGCCCGTATATTGGGTGCAGACTGTATTCTTCTGATTGCAGCTGCCTTGTCGGTGGAACAGCTGAAGGAGTACCACCTCTACGCCCAATCGTTGGGACTTGATGTTCTCATTGAAGTTCATGATGAGGCTGAACTGCAAAATGCGTTGCCATTGTCTCCAGCCTTGTTAGGTATCAACAATCGCAATCTGCATACCTTTGCCGTGAGCTTGGAGGTAACCTTGCAGTTGCAGGAGCTCGTGCCTGCCACATCGCTGCTGGTGACTGAAAGCGGGATCAGCTGCCAGGAGGATATCAAACGCATGCGTCAGGCAGGCGTGCATGCCTTTCTGGTCGGCGAAAGCCTGATGCGAGCCCCGGATCCTGGCCAGGCGCTTCAGGTACTGATCAGTTAGCGCGTTCCGTAAACGACCATGGTTTTGCCATGAGCAGTGATGAGCCCTTGCTCTTCCAGGGCTTTGAGCACGCGGCCCACCATTTCACGCGAACAGCCTACCATGCGTCCGATATCCTGGCGCGTAATGCGTATTTGCATGCCATCGGGGTGGGTCATGGCATCAGGTTGTTTGCATAGATCGAGCAAGGCACGGGCAACGCGGCCGGTCACGTCCAGAAATGCCAGATCACCCACTTTACGGGTGGTGGCCCGTAGACGACCAGCTAGCTGGGCAGAAAGGGCGAAGATCATGCCAG
>JABEVH010000281.1 GCA_013043915.1 Pseudomonadales bacterium | reverse complement strand
GCAGGACATATGGGTGATGAGCGAGTCACCATCCAGGGTCTCGAAGTGGTGGCTATAGATGCTGAGCGTAATGTGCTGCTAATTAAGGGGTCTGTACCCGGAGCGGCGGGTCGTGATGTCATTGTACGTCCGTCGGCCAAGGCCTGAGGGGGAATTGAGAGTGAATCTGAAGACTATCTCTGGCGCCCCGGTTGAGCTATCCGAGGTTGCATTTGGAAGAGAATTCAATGAGGCTCTGGTACATCAGGTGGTTACTGCCTACCTGGCGGCTGGACGGCAAGGTACTGTCAAGCAAAAGACGCGTGCTGAAGTGAGCGGTGGTGGTAAAAAACCATTCCGCCAAAAAGGTACAGGTCGTGCTCGTGCTGGTTCGATACGTAGTCCGCTCTGGCGTGGAGGCGGTAAATCATTTGCAGCCACTCCGCAGAGTTATGAGCAGAAAGTGAATCGTAAGATGTATCGCGGTGCAATGCAGTGCATTCTTGCTGAGCTTATTCGGCAGGATCGTCTGGTGCTCGTCGAAGATTTCACGGTGACGGCTCCTAAGACTCGTGACTTGGTTGCGAAGCTGCAGGGCATGGGTCTGAGCAATGCTCTTATTGTCACTGATGCCGTTGATGAAAACTTGTATCTGGCGGCACGCAATATTCCGCACATCGATGTGGTGGATACCACCGGAGTCAATCCAGTCAGTTTGATTGGCTACGAAAAAGTATTGATGTCGGTTCCCGCAGCCAAAAAGCTAGAGGTGGAATTGGGATGAACCAGGAACGTATTTTTCAGGTACTGCTGGCACCACATGTGTCAGAAAAGGCCACGGTAGTTGCCGACAAGCAACGACAATATGTTTTTAAGGTCAAGTCAGATGCCACCAAACTAGAAATTGGAAAGGCGGTCGAGGCGCTATTTAGTGTCAAGGTTGAGCGTGTTAATACGCTTAATATGGCAGGAAAGTCTAAGCGTTTTGGGAGTTTTATGGGCTCCCGTTCTGACTGGAAGAAGGCATACGTGACGCTCAAAGAAGGTTTTGATATAGCCTTCGCTGGCGCTGGCGAATAAGTCTGGGGGAGTGAGAACATGGCTATCGTAAAGTGTAAACCCACATCACCTGGACGTCGCTTTGTTGAAAAGGTGGTTCACGAGCATCTGCATAAGGGTCGCCCGCATGCAGCGCTGGTGGAAAGCAAGAAGAAAACAGGTGGTCGTAATAACAACGGTCATATCACTACACGTCACATCGGTGGTGGTCATAAACAGTTGTACCGTATCGTTGATTTTCGTCGCGACAAAGATGGTATCCCAGCGCGTGTCGAACGCATTGAATATGATCCGAATCGGACAGCGCATATAGCCTTGGTTGTTTATGCCGATGGCGAGCGTCGCTATATTTTGGCTCCTAAAAACCTGAATGCTGGTGATCAGGTTCAGTCAGGGTCAGATGCTCCGATCAAGGTGGGTAATACGCTGCCTATCAGAAACATCCCTGTGGGTGTGACCCTGCATAATATTGAACTTAAACCTGGTCGTGGCGGTCAGATTGCCCGTTCAGCAGGTGCATCGGTTCAGTTGCTAGGTCGTGATGGGCAGTATGCTGTACTGCGTTTGCGTTCCGGTGAAATGCGAAGAATCCATGCTGATTGTCGTGCAACATTGGGTGAAGTATCCAACAGTGACCATAGCTTGCGTTCTTATGGCAAGGCTGGAGCCAAGCGCTGGTTAGGTATCCGTCCAACGGTGCGTGGTATGGCAATGAACCCTGTAGATCATCCACATGGTGGTGGTGAAGGGCGTAACAAGGGCTGTCATCCTGTAACTCCGTGGGGACAACCCACCAAGGGTTACAAGACGCGTAACAACAAGCGCACTGACAAGATGATCGTTCGCGATCGTCGCGTGAAGTAAGGCTAGGGGATAAAAAGTGCCACGTTCTCTCAAGAAAGGCCCGTTTGTTGATCACCACCTTTGGGCCAAGGTGGAAGCGGCTACGGCGACTAACTCGCGTAAGCCCATCAAGACTTGGTCACGCCGTTCGATGATTTTGCCAGAAATGGTGGGGTTGACGATGGCGGTACACAATGGACGTCAGCATGTGCCGGTTCTGGTTTCAGAACATATGGTAGGTCACAAGCTGGGTGAATTTGCACCGACCCGCACATACCGCGGACACGGTATCGACAAGAAGGCGAAGAGGTAGAGGTGATGGAAACTGTTGCTAAGCTGCGCGGTGCACCGATTTCTGCACAGAAAACACGCCTTGTTGCGGACCTGGTTCGTGGTAAGCGAGTTGGACAGGCTCTCAATATCCTGACCTTCACGAACAAGAAGGCAGCACACTTTGTTAAGAAGGTATTGGAATCTGCAATTGCCAATGCTGAGCATAATGATGGTGCTGACGTGGATGAATTGAAGGTTGCGACCATCTATATCGATGAAGGCGTAACGCTCAAGCGCATCTCGCCACGGGCTAAGGGGCGAGCTGATCGTATCAGCAAGCGTACTTGTCACATCACTGTGAAAGTGTCGGAATAACGGGAGAATCGCTATGGGTCAAAAAGTTAATCCCGTCGGCATACGCCTCGGTATCGTGCGTGCACACAACTCTACGTGGTATGCCAGTCCAAAGAACTATGCCAAATTTTTATTGGCGGATTTAAGGGCACGTGAATACCTCTATGGCAAGCTTAAGCAGGCTTCCCTTGGACGTATTAGCATCCTTCGTCCTTCTGACCGCGCTGATGTCTGGATCTCCACTGCACGTCCAGGTGTTGTGATCGGTAAGAAAGGTGAAGATGTGGGCAAACTGCAAGCTGCATTGACCCGTATCATGGGTTGTGCTGTGGCTGTTCATATCGATGAAATTAAGAAGCCTGATCTGGATGCCCGTTTGGTGGCAGAAGGTATCGCTTCTCAGCTAGAGCGTCGTGTCATGTTCCGTCGGGCCATGAAGCGAGCCGTACAAAATACGCTGAGAGCAGGTGCTAAGGGTGTGAAGATTGAGGTATCTGGTCGCTTGGGTGGGGCAGAAATTGCTCGTACTGAATGGTATCGCGAAGGGCGCGTTCCCTTGCATACTCTCCGCGCCGATATTGACTATTCGACGGCTCGCGCCGAGACCACTTATGGCACCATTGGTGTGAAAGTGTGGATTTTCAAGGGCGAGATCTTAGGTGGCATGGAACAGGTGGCTGCGCAAGCAGCGGCGGCAGCTCTGGCGCCAGCGGATGAACCCAGCCGTGGCAAGAAGCGCCCGGCCAAGAATGACAGGGGTTGAGTGAGATGTTACAGCCTAAGCGTACCAAGTTTCGTAAGGTTCACAAAGGGCGCAACCGTGGTCTGGCCCAACGTGGTAGTGATGTTAATTTCGGAGCGATAGGCCTGAAGTCTGTTGAGCGTGGCCGTATTACAGCTCGGCAAATTGAAGCTGCTCGTCGCGCTATCGTCCGTCGTATCAAGCGTGGTGGCAAAATATTCATACGAGTTTTTCCTGATAAGCCTATCACGGCAAAACCGCTGGAAGTGCGTATGGGTAATGGTAAAGGTAACGTAGAGTACTGGGTTGCTGAGATTCAGCCAGGCAAGATGCTCTATGAGATTGAAGGTGTGCCAGAAGACCTGGCCCGTGAAGCCTTTGCCTTGGCGGCGGCAAAATTGCCGCTGAAAACCACCATCGTAACCCGTACGGTGATGTAAATGAATGCAAGTGAATTGAGACAAAAAAGCGGTGAGGAGCTACAGCAGGAACTTTATCGTTTATTGCGTGAGCAGTTTAATCTGCGCATGAGCAAGGCGAGTGGTCAGCTGAGCCAAAACCATAAGGTGAGTGAAGTCCGCAAGGATATAGCTCGTATTAAAACCTTACTCACCGAAAAGCGGGGATAAGCCATGACCGAACAGACGACACCTGAAGAGCGTAATCAGCGTCAACTGACTGGACGTGTGGTTAGTGACAAGATGGATAAGTCCATCGTGGTTTTGATTGAACGTAAGGTTAAGCACCCGAAATATGGTAAGTACGTGACCCGTAGCAGCCGTATTCATGCGCATGACGAAGATAATACTTGTCGTCAAGGTGATTTGGTTGCTATTGCTGAATGCCGCCCTATATCTAAGACCAAAGCATGGCGCCTGGTTGAAGTGTTGGAACGTTCAGTAACTGCTTAAAGTTTTGTCTTGCAGGGAAGTCCATCCCTGAGGTAGCATACGCACCCTTTTTCGGGTGTGCTTGCGGTATTGGAGAGTTGTGATGATACAGACCGAAACGATGCTTGATGTGGCCGATAATAGTGGCGCTCGCCGTGTATTGTGCATCAAGGTCCTGGGAGGTTCTCACCGTAGGTATGCCACGGTGGGTGACGTGATCAAGGTCACGGTCAAGGAAGCCATACCGCGCGGGAAGGTCAAGAAGGGTGATGTAATGAATGCTGTGGTGGTTCGCACCAAGCGTGGCGTTCGTCGTCCTGATGGTTCCATTATCCGTTTTGATGATAACGCTGCGGTGTTGTTGAATAATCAGAAAGCGCCTATTGGGACCCGTATATTCGGCCCGGTTACGCGTGAACTGCGTAATGAGCAGTTTATGAAGATTATTTCGCTGGCACCAGAAGTGCTGTGAGGTAGTGACCATGGCTGCAAAGATCAAGCGTGAAGATGAAGTAATTGTGCTTACCGGTAAAGATCGTGGTAAGCGGGGTAAAGTATTGCGGGTTGATGATGGGCGCGTGCTGGTTGCTGGCGTGAATATTATCAAAAAGCATGTACGTCCTAACCCTGCTCGAAGTGATCAGGGCGGTATCGTGGAGCGTGAGGCAGCGCTGCACATTTCAAACGTGGCACTGTTTAATCCGGTGACACAGAAGGCGGACCGTGTTGGCTTTAAGGTTCTTGAAGACGGCAAAAAGGTTCGTGTTTACAAGTCCAACGGCGAAGTCGTTGACGTTAAATAAAAGGTTCGTCAGCAATGGCCAGACTCAGAGAAGTCTATAAGAATGAGCTTGCAGCGCGGATTAAGACCGAGCTTGCACTCGAAAACGTGATGCAGATACCTCGCATCACCAAGATCACCCTGAATATGGGAGTGGGCAGTGCCGCCCAGGATCGTAAAATGATCGATGGCGCTGTGGCCGATATGCAGCTCATTTCTGGCCAGAAACCCATAGTTACGTTGGCGCGCAAATCAATTGCCGGCTTCAAGATTCGTGAAGGCTGGCCTATTGGTTGTAAAGTAACCTTGCGTGGCGACCGTATGTATGAATTTCTT
>JABEVH010000021.1 GCA_013043915.1 Pseudomonadales bacterium | reverse complement strand
TGGCGGGCACGCCGCCATGCTTTCAGACGCTCCTTGTCACTGAGTCCTGAGTGCAGGCTGACCACAGGACACCGAAAACGGTGTTGAAATCTGGCTACGGTCTGTGGTGTTAAACTGATTTCTGGTACCAAGACAAGAGCTTGCTGACCTCGTTTTAACACCTCAGCAATGATTTGCAGATAAACTTCAGTTTTGCCGCTGCCGGTAATTCCTTCCAGCAGGAAAGTTTGAAAACCTGTAGAACTGAGTACCCGATCGATGGCTAGTTGTTGTTCCTGTGACGCAGGTAAGGGAGGCTGAGCTAGTTGAGCAGAGGGTAACTCATGGGGTTCCTCATGCACATAGGTCTCAGCCCAGCCGCGTTTGACCAGAGCCCCCAGGTCACGCGTGGTAACACCCCAGACTTGGGCAAACTCACGACTGATGCCTTGTGGTTCGTCACGTAAAAGTGTTAAAGCAGCCATTTGTCGCGGTGCTCTTTGCTGTGTTTCCAAAGCTAGAAGCCTGCCTAAAGATGTCGGTCGCCAGCGCAGATCAGGTTCAGCGGCAACAGGGTCACCCTGACGCAGGGCTACGGGTAAGGCTTGTGCGAGAACTTCGCCGATGGGATGGCAATAATAGTTGCTGGCAAATTGGGCAAGTTTAAATAGGGTGGGAGTGAGAGCCGGTTCTATATCAAGAACTTCCTCAATCAGTTTCAAGTGTCCTAGAGGTGGTGTCGGCAGGTTGTGGACATCAATCACGATACCTATGAGCGATCGTCGACCAAAACTAACCCTAACCCTAACGCCAGGTTGTAAGGTGGCAAGTGCAGCAACAGGGGCTAAGTAATCGAAAATCTGGCGTAGAGGGACAGGCACTGCGACGTGAACGATATGATGTGACACCTGAATATACCCTGCCTGGATCAGGCACTATCCTAGCATGGATGCTTCATCGGCTTGGTAGAGGAGTACTGCCAGCAGGCGTATTAATTGACAGCATAGTCCGGTTGAATTGGTTGTAATTTGATTTTTTTGTTTATGTTCTGGTTTGGGGGTGTTCATTTATGTCAGTATACCCGGTAGGGTATAACAGAATGAGTAAATAGCTATGTCTGGTCATGATTTGTCGCGCTGGGACGAGCGTTATGCGCAGGATGGCTTTGTATTTGGTAAAGAGGCCAGTGAGTTTCTGAAGCGTCAGGGCGCTCGTTTATTGCCAGGACAGGATGCACTGGCCGTTGCTGATGGAGAAGGACGCAACGGAGTTTGGTTGGCTGAGCAGGGACTGCATGTGACGTCCGTGGAAGGCTCGCAAGCTGCGCAGGTTAAAGCACGTCAACTTGCCGCTGAGCGTCAGGTTAATCTGAATCTGGTGCATGCGGATCTCCTTACCTGGGACTGGCCTGTGGCTTCGTTTGATGTAGTGGTTGCCATTTTCATTCAGTTTGCCAAGCCGGTTCAACGTCAGATTATTTTTGAACGTATGGTGAAAGCATTACGCCCAGGTGGACTGTTGTTATTGCATGGCTATGGTCTGCGCCAGCTGGAGTTTCGTACGGGGGGGCCATCCGAGGCTGATCAGCTTTATACCCTTGAGCTCATGCAGGATTCATTTTTAGGGTTGGAAATACTGGAGTTGTGTGAGTATGAGGCTGAAGTTTCCGAAGGTCATGGACATCTCGGGCGTTCTGCGCTCATTGATCTGGTGGTTAGGCGTCCTTAAGCCAGCTCACCCAGTTCTTCGCACCAACGTAGCCATGCTTGTTCAAAATAAATGCCCAATCGCAGGGTGTGGCGGGCAAAACGGTAGCGTTCTTGCACATACTCAGGCGCAGAGTCCAGGCGTTCATCAATGCTTTGGTAAAGGCTGAGTGTGGCTGTGTGCAGGTTTTTCTGATGATTCAGTTGTTGTCGTAGGGTTTCTGGCTCCATACGATGAGCGGCAAACACCCTGAGCAGAAACGGATCTCTGATTTTGGCTGCGCTGCTATCATGGGTCAGCCAGGATTTAAGTTCATGTATACCTGCTTCCCGTAGGGTATAGACCCTGCGATCGGGTTTTCCTGATTGGTTTTCCACGCGTACATCAACCCACCCCAGTTCTTGCAGCTGATGTAGCTCTTTGTAAACCTGCTGATGGGTTGCTGGCCAAAAAAAACCTATCGATTTTTCGATGCGGTTCATCAGGTCATACCCGGTGCCTGGTTCGAGGTCGACAAGAGCAAGTAAGGCATGGCGTAGGGACATAATTATCAATCTCAAGCTTACAATATGCAAATAATTGCATATAATGAGGCATAAAAACAAGGAGTACCGATGATGCCTGCACCAGGTCGCCCTTCTCATCTCGGACGTCGTTATCGTCCATCACGTTTAAAGTCGCCCTATGATGCTGTCGTCATTGGCTCAGGTATGGGCGGATTAACCACGGCGGCCTTACTCTCGGATTTAGGTTGGAAAGTGGCGGTACTGGAGCAACACTATACGGTAGGTGGCTATACCCATAGCTATGAACGTGAAGGTTTTGTTTGGGATGTGGGCGTACATTACGTTGGTGATATGGGAGCAGCCACGGTAACCAGACGTCTCATGGATCATCTGACCGATGCTAAGGTCCGTTGGGCTCCTATGGACCCTGATTTTGATCGGTTTATTATCGGTGAAAAAACCTTTCGGGTGGAGACCGGACGTGAGGCCTTTGCTGCTGGATTGTTGCAGCAATTCCCTGAGGAAAAGAAAGCGATTAGGGCTTATCTGAAGTTGTTGGATCAGGCCGGTAAAGCGATGCCTTGGTTCACGCTGCAAAAGTTGCTGGGCAAACGGGCATTGCGTTGGTCACGCCCCCTGTTTCGCGCCATGATGCCTTCATTCTTATTTAAGACGACTCGGGAAGTCTTGGCTCCTTTGAGCCAGAACCTTGAGTTTCTGGCGGTACTGACCGGGCAGTACGGCGATAATGGTTTACCTCCGAGCCAATCAGCATTTTTGATCCATGCCCTGATTGCCAGGCATTACCTCTATGGTGGATTTTATCCGGAGGGAGGTAGCTGGCGCATTGCAGAAGCCATTATTCCGCGCATCCAAAAATCAGGGGGTGATGTATTTACCTATGCCCGTGTTGAGCAGATCTTGGTCAACGAGGGCAAGGTCAGCGGCGTACGTATGCAGGATGGTCATGAATTGGTTTGTCCGGTCGTGGTTTCGGGGGTAGGTGTTTTTAATACGTTTGGTCATCTGCTCGAGCCTGAAGTTGCGCAGGAATATGGCTATGACCATAATATGGCATCGGTTAAACCCAGTTTGGCTCATATCGGCGTTTATGTGGGGTTGCAGGGCGATGCCAGGTCACTGGGGCTGCCTCGCAGCAATCTATGGATTTACCCCGGGCCTGATCACGATACGTCAACCCGGAATTTTCTGCAGGACTCCAAGGCACCGTTACCGGTTGTCTATATCTCCTTCCCCTCAGCGAAAGATCCCGCTTGGGAGCAAGAGCACGCTGGTCTGTCTACCCTAGAAGTGGTGGCTCCTGCTCCTTATGCCTGGTTTAAGAGATGGGAAGCAACGACCTGGAATCAGCGTGGTGCTGACTATGAAGCGTATAAGCAGCAGTGGGGTGAGCGATTGATGCAGGTCGTGTATCAACAGTTACCTCAGTTGCAAGGAAAAGTTGCCTACTGGGAAGTGTCAACGCCACTATCTACTCGTTGGTTTGCTGGCTGGTCGGCGGGTGAGCTCTATGGACTGAATCATGATCCCCAGCGTTTTCGGCAGGACTGGCTAAGGCCAAAAACGCGTATTCCGGGTTTATGGCTGACGGGGCAGGATATTTTGTCTTGTGGTGTGGCGGGTGCCATGGTTTCAGGCGTCATGACCTGCGTGGCGCTGGCAGGATGGAAGCAGAGCCTGCCGCTATTGCGCCGTATCATGAATCGCCCTGCTCAGTAATTAAGGCAACGCAGGTCGAGGTGTCCTTGATGCATGGGAGGACACCAGAAATAAGAGCCATCTAAGGGCTGGCTGATACTGAACAGGGCGTCGGGTATGCCGTCTCCAGCCCTGCCATGCGCCGTAGCTGTGCTTCAAAAACGTCCAGGCTGTGGGCGAAGCACTGAAATAACAGCCCGCCTTCCTGGCCCTGTACCCAGGGCATAGAGCGCCGCCACATGAAAGCAGGGGGAGTAAAGTCTTCTTGGGCGGTGCGACGTACATGAGCATGCGCGGGGGCATGATCGATCTCAATGTCATCGTGACGCCGTCGGCCTATTCCGGTTCTTTCAGCATGGATAGTTTGTGCCAATCATGGCGCCAGGTCTGAACGGCCAGAGAACTGGAGCCGCGTAATCCAGGCTTTCCCTCTTGTACCAACGCTATGGGGCTGATGTCATCGCCCTTGGGATTTTCAGCACCATCGCGGTAGCCAGTCAGGTCATGTCCTTGGTGATGTAAAAATAAATCACGTTCTGCCGCCAAACTGAGACCAAGCGCAACCGTTTGAATGAGTCGGTGTGTAAGCAACAAAAGATCACCGGGTTCATCGCCGCGTAAACTAGGCACTTCAGCGTTCAGTGCATGTATCAATGTCGAGCCCAGGCCAACAACCACATGATGACCCTCGACAAGGGTGAGCAGATGATGCAGTGCTTCATGGATATGTTCAGGCTCAGTCATGTCAAAAAAAGCACACGGGCATGACGTGGGAGAGGTAATAATAATCCTGTTTGGGCGATTCGCATGCGTTTCTCCTTAACGGTCTTAGGTGAGCCCTTCTGCTATCATGTGTCCACCTGTTTTGTGGCTAAGAGTGTACATCGTGGTAGAGGAATTTCCTGATATTCCCGGTTGTTGTATAGATGGTTTGATTGCCGAGGGAGGGATGGCTGTCGTTTACAGTGCTGTGCAGCAGGCATTGGATCGTAGGGTCGCGGTCAAAGTCATGAAGGCGGGCGATGATAATAATACGCAGCGATTCCTGCAGGAGGCCAGGTATTTGGCGACACTGAATCACCGGCATGTTGTAACTATCTACGATGTGGGTACCTTGGCAGATGGTCGCCGTTACCTGACGATGGAGATACTGCCAGGTGGTGATTTGCGCAACCGGCTTAAACAGGGATTAGATACAAGGCAAATTAGAACATGGATTCTAGAGCTTGCAGATGCTCTGCAGGTTGTACACCAGCAAGGCATGGTACATCGTGATATAAAACCAGCCAATATCTTGTTCCGCGCCGATGGTTCTCTAGTCCTGAGTGATTTTGGAATTGCTAAAAACCCTCACGTGGATGTTGAATTGACGCAAGCCGGAAGTGTGGTAGGGAGCCCGGCTTACAGCAGCCCAGAGCAAGTGTCTGCGCGCCCTGTGGATGCGCGTAGCGACCAGTACAGCTTGGGTATCGTGCTGTTGGAGATGTTGTTCGGCTATAACCCTTACCGCGCGGAAGAGTACGCCGCAACCTTGGTAAATCAGCTACAAATGTCGGTTCCCACTATGCCGTCTAATTTGAAATCCTGGCAACCAGTGCTTGATCGTTTACTGGCCAAAGACCCAGATCAGCGTTTTGTTGACATGGTTGCATTGAAGCGAGCGGTGCCTCCCGAGGAAGGTTGTCAGGTTTTGAGTGCCGCTGTCGGTAGACAGGATGATCCAACCTTGATCTCTACCCGCTCGGTGGAGCCAACAAAACATCGTGTTAGGCCATGGTCTATAGTGTGGTTGCTTGGGGTGGTGGTTTTGGTAGGTATAATAGGTTTATGGGGGGTCTACAGGTACCGTATATACGAAGACCTGCAATTAGCTCAACAAAGGTTCAGGACTGGCTGGTATATGGATCCAGCGGCGGGCTCTGCGCTGGATTATTACCATCGTGTACTTGCGCGAGATGCCCATAATAGCCAAGCCCTAGCGGGTTTGGCTGCACTCAAACAGATGTTTGTTCGGAAAGTCAGTATTGCTGAAATTCACCATGACTGGGTGCAGGCGGCAACAAATTTGCGCCAAGCTCGCCGCGTATCTCCCGAAGATCCAGCCTTGGTAACCATGCAAACCATGCTTCAGCAAGAACAGGCTCGTTACGAGGAGGCTCATCGCCATGCCAAGGGTGAGCCTGCGCGTGATTCAGGACATCACGCCAAGGCCCACCATGGGTCATCCTGGAACCGCTTTATGCATAACTTATTTGGCAAGTGAGGGCTCGTCATCAGTTAGGTTCATTGGGACCTAAGTAATCAGCTTTACCGACCGCTACGCCTTGCTGTCTTAAAATGGCGTAAGCCATATTGACATGAAACATGAAGTTGGGAATGGCCCAGTAGTGAACAAAGCGTAGCCCGGTAAAATCATACGTTGCCCAAGGATAAATCATCTGGATATTACGGTCTTCAGCCCCGTCAAAGGCAGATCGTGTAAGACTAAGCACAAAATCCCGTGTGCGTTGCAAGCGAACCTGTAGATCGCCCACGCTCTTTTCGGTGTCTGGGTAGCTGGGAAGCTCACAGCCAGCTAGGCGCGCCATCGTGCCTTTAGCGTGATCGG
This sequence comes from Pseudomonadales bacterium, assembly GCA_013043915.1. GTDB lineage: Bacteria > Pseudomonadota > Gammaproteobacteria > Pseudomonadales > Moraxellaceae > JABEVH01. The sequence goes on along the minus strand of JABEVH010000021.1, from coordinate 534 downwards.
TAGCAATCTGGACCTGGCGTCTGAGATCAAACATGTCAGGAGCTAAACGTGCAGACAAAATCTGTTCTTCTTGCTCAGGGCTGGACTCAGCATGAGCCTGAAGTTTTGCAAGAAGATGGGAGAGATTGCTTAGGTGTTGTACCAGCAAGGGCTGCACGACATCATATAGGGACAAACTCATGGTGATTCCTTAGGGAGGAGCATGGCATCCAAGTCTGCGTCAAAGCAAGATTGTCTGCAAGTGTTGAAGCAAGTTGTCGTCAAATGACCGACGGCGTCAGCCCTAACAGTCCGGACTTGTGATGAGTGTGGTACCTCGCACGGCCGCGAGGTCAACGCTGCCAAGTACATTCGCGCGCGTGGACAGGTGTCTCTTCCATAGACCCCCATCTTTTCAGGGGCCGGCGTATGCAGCAGTCATCGATTGAGGGAGAGGTGGATGTCAAGTTGCTTTCATGCTAGCCATGGTCTAAACCTCCCCATGTCTACCACTGAAAAGATTGTGGTCTATGGAAAGACAGGGGGTTCTAAGGG
>JABEVH010000020.1 GCA_013043915.1 Pseudomonadales bacterium | reverse complement strand
GCCAGTATGGATGCCAGTATGGATGCCAGTATGGATGCCAGTATGGATGCCAGTATGGATGCCAGTATGGATGCCAGTATGGATGCCAGTATGGATGCCTCGGCCATGGTTAAGCAACCGTACAAACAGTTGACCTGCGTTAATCATCTTGCATTTGGTGGCTAAAAAACGTCCAAATCTTGATATTCATCCAAGACATTCGATAAAAACCCTGTCATAACATTACCATGAGTCAAGACACTTGAGCTCATGTTCCCGTAACAGAGTCTGGTGCGCGCAGCTTGTATTCTGTGAGCCAGGCAAGGTGAACGAGTTCCGTTATGACCAGAACAAAGCGGCCCCTACCTCAGGTAACTGAGCCCTGCACGTACCTAGTCGGCCTGGCTGTTTCGACGCGGGGGCTAACAGCTTTAACGACATTAATGGCAGCTATGCCTGTTGATTTGGGCATATCCTTTGTCGTACTGCCGCTATTATTACCTAACCGCCAAAACATGATCATGCCGCTGCTGCGCCGGGTAACCAGCATGTCGGTCAACCTGGTCGAACACGGATTACTGCCAGAACGCAACACGATCTACGTGGTGCCGCCCGACCACGACATCTCACTTGAAAATGGGTGTTTTGTTCTTATTGACCAGCAAGGTCAATCTGGCAAACACCCTTCGGTCAATATATTTTTTGGAGCTTTGGCGACTGAAAAGAAGGAGAGGGCTATCGCCGTCATCCTCTCTGGCCTGAGCAATGATGGCATGGTCGGGCTGCAGGACATCAAATCTCGCGGTGGTTATATCTTTGCCCAATTACCGGAAGCAGTCCCCTACCTAACCATGCCGCAATCTGCTCTTGAGCATGGATTGATCGACTGGGTACTTTTGCCGGAAGCCATAGCAAAAAAAATCGCTGATATTTCGCAGTTAGATGAACCGGCCACCGATGCTCACCCATCACTTGTCACCGGTATAGCCCTGGAACATATGCTGGCTCTGGCCCAACCACAAAAGCATGCAAGCTCTTCCCTGCATGAAGACAGCGTATGGAATCGTATAGAGTTCCCATGGCTGTTCTGCGATGAGCAGCTCAACCTTATTCAATACAGTCAACCTGCTGCTGATCTTTTATCTCTATCAATATCAAATATCCAACGGCCTCTAGATACGCAGCACTGGCCCGGAGCATTGAAAGAAATTCCAAAAATAATAAAAAAAGTCCTTAAAAATAATAGCGGCTTCCAGACCAGGGCAGTCTGCCCTGGGCAATAATATTTGCTATTTTCCTCGCCTTTTGATGCCAAGGCTCTCGGACAGCATGGCGTTATTGTCATACTGCTAGCGTATGCCCCACAACCTAGCGCGCCCGGGTTAGCACTCAGGCATCACACGATGTTGCAGTCCTTTATGAACAACTCAGACTCTATCATCTCGCTCAAAGACCTATCAGGGCATTATGAATTCATCAATAGCCACTTTGAACATTTCTACCAAGTAACTACCCAGCAAGTGCTAGGTAAAACTGATGCTGCCCTGTTTACTCACGAAATCACTGAGGATTTTCATGCGAAAGATTTGGAAGTAGCCAAACTGCATACAGCCCTTGAGAGTGAGGATATCATCACGCTGAGCCATCAACCAGCGCGCATACTTCATTCGATTCGCTTTCCCCTGCTGGCTGAAGATGGTGAGGTCTACAGCATCTGTACGCAATCACTAGATGTCACTTTACATCACGAAGATGAACTCAGAATGCACTTGGCTGAGCATGTATTTAATCGTGCAGGTGTAGGCATCTTAGTAACCGATGCTAAAGCGACCATTCTTACCGTTAACGATGCCTTTATTCGTCTTACGGGTTTTACAGAAGGTGAAACTTTAGGTAAAAACCCCCAAATACTGGCTTCGGGCAAACAAACCAAAGAGATATATCAGAGTATGTGGGCTGCACTCCTTACCCAAGGCTGGTGGCAAGGTGAAATATGGAATCGCCGCAAAAATGGCGAGATCTACCCTGAATGGCTCACCATTACCTCAATAAAAAACCCTGCAGGTAAAATCACTAACTATGTCGGCATTTTTAGTGATTTCACGGCAGTCATAGAATCAAAAAAACGCATTGAATTCTTAGCGACTCATGATGAACTGACGGGGCTACCCAACCGTTCTCTATTTCTTGACCGTGTGCATCAAGCGGTAACACGGGCCTCCCGTTCGCAGCATACGTTTGCAATATTCTATGTTGATCTGGATGACTTTAAAATCATCAATGACACCTTAGGGCATGCTGCCGGCGACAACCTGTTAATCGAAGTTACCCATCGCATGCGCGAATGCCTGCGTGAAGGCGATACCATTGCCCGTTTTGGCGGTGATGAGTTTGCCATCCTTCTTGAAGATTCATCCGTGAATGAAGCCGACATGATGGCTTCACGCATAGCCGAGTCCTTGAAACGCCCCCATGACATGGGCAACCAGAAGGTCTACCCCAGTGCAAGCGTAGGCATTTGTTTTTATCCCAACGATGGAAGTGATGCAGAAACACTGCTGAAAAATGCAGATAGTGCTATGTACCGTGCGAAAGGTACCGGCAAGCACCATCATTATTTTTTCACGGATGCGTTGCGCCATGCGACTGAAGATCGACTTTCTATGGAGCATAGCCTGCGCAAAGCGGCCGACCATAACCAACTGTTTTTGCTCTTTCAACCACAAGTGGACATCAACAATCGCCGACTGGTAGGCGTAGAGTCCTTAGTTCGCTGGAATCATCCTGAAAAAGGACTTTTACAGCCACAACAATTTATACCACAAGCAGAACTCTCAGGTCTCATTGACCCCATCAGTGCATGGGCAGCCGTTGAGTCTTGTCAAAATATGGCCAGATGGATGCGACAAGGCATCATTCTCCCCGGCCTATCCATTAATGTGTGTGGAGATCAACTCAGGTCATTTACGCTTGTCACCATGATGCGCCAACTGATCCTTGAGTTAAATCTTAATGCTTCCACGATTACCCTGGAGTTTACCGAAACTGCCCTGATGCGTGATATCGTTCACGCACAGTCTGTATTACGCGAACTTAAATCTTTGGGTTTACGATTAAGTATTGATGATTTTGGTACTGGATACTCATCACTGATACATTTGCAACACTTTGCGCTGGATGAGATTAAAATCGCTCAAATTTTTGTGAAAGATCTTGCGCTAAGTCCTGATGCCCGTATCGTCGCCCAAACGGTGATAGCCATAGCGAAATCATTAGGCATTGCTGTTATTGCCGAAGGCATAGAAAACCATGCACAACTTCAAATCCTGCAAGACATGGGCTGTATTCAGGGGCAGGGATACTTGTTTGCTGAACCGATCCCTGGAGATGAACTGGTCAACCGCTTCATTAAGCGCTAAGATTAGTGCATCTGAGGAGCGCTGCAACGGGTAACCGCCAGGCTCAGTGGCCCTATGGGCCTGTAACTGCGCTCGCTTAACCGTTGCGGTTGGCGAGCCCATTCATGATTCTCCCACCCGCGTACTTTTCCTTGCATCCTATGGGGATAGACGCTATGTCTGAACGTTTTACCGATTTTAAAGTTGCTGACATTAAGTTAGCTGATTTTGGCCGCCGTGAGATTATTTTGGCAGAGTCTGAAATGCCTGCCCTGATGGGTTTGCGCCGCCGCTACCGAGATACCCGCCCACTTGCCGGTGCACGCATCCTGGGTTGTATCCACATGACCATTCAGACGGCAGTCCTTATTGAAACTCTGGTTGAACTTGGTGCCGATGTGCGCTGGTCATCCTGTAATATTTTTTCCACTCAGGATCATGCCGCAGCAGCTATCGCAGCGGCTGGAATTCCTGTTTTTGCCTGGAAAGGTGAAACCGAAGCCGAGTTCTGGTGGTGCATCGACCAAACCATCCTCAAGGAGGGGCAACCCTGGCAAGCGAACATGATCCTTGATGACGGCGGTGACCTGACGCAACGTATTCATGATCGGTTTCCCGAGATGCTTGGATATATTCATGGCATCACGGAAGAGACCACCACAGGTGTTGCCCGTTTATACCAGATGTTGCAAGACGGTTCCCTGAAAGTCCCGGCTATCAATGTCAATGATGCCGTGACCAAGAGCAAGAATGATAATAAATACGGTTGCCGTCACTCCCTCAATGATGCCATCAAACGTGGCACTGATATGCTGCTGGCAGGTCGTCGCGCGCTGGTCGTTGGGTATGGTGACGTGGGCAAAGGTTCAGCACAATCGCTACGTCAGGAAGGCATGATCGTTCGTGTCAGTGAAATTGACCCCATCTGTGCGATGCAGGCCTGTATGGATGGCTATGAACTTGTCTCCCCTTACCGAGATGGCATTAATACAGGCCGCTGTGAAGATATCGACCATCTTCTATTAGGTCAAACTGATCTGGTGGTGACTACAACGGGCAATACGCATGTATGCGATGCCGCCATGTTGCAATCGCTTAAACGCGGAGCCGTTGTCTGCAATATCGGTCACTTTGACACAGAGATCGACACCGCTTATATGAGAAGTCACTGGACCTGGGAAGAGGTCAAACCACAAGTACACAAGGTCTATCGCCATGCTGAAAACCGTGATGACTACTTGATTTTGCTATCTGAAGGTCGCCTGGTCAACCTTGGCAATGCTACCGGCCACCCATCCCGCATCATGGATGGCTCGTTTGCCAATCAGGTGCTGGCTCAGATGCATCTTTATCAGCAGAGATTCGCTGATCAGCCTGCCTCGGCCCAAGCTAGTATGTTGCGGGTGGAAGTATTACCTAAAAAACTTGACGAAGAAGTGGCTGCCGCCATGGTGGCCGGGTTTGGTGGTGTACTAACTCGGTTGACTGCAGAACAGGCCACCTACCTAGGTGTGCATATCGACGGCCCCTATAAGTCAGAGCATTACAAGTATTGAGCTGCCCCTATGACAACCCGATTCTCCTTTGAGTTTTTTCCTCCCAAAACTGAAGCAGGTGCGGAACGCCTGCTTCAGGTACATCAGCAACTCGTTAGTCTGGGGCCCGAGTATTGCTCAGTGACCTATGGAGCAGGGGGATCCACGCGCGAGCGTACACTAAACACGGTACTAGCCATGAGTGCATCGTCCGTTCCCGTGGCCCCCCATCTGTCATGTATTGGCGACAGTCGTGAGTCCCTCAAGCAAATCCTTGGCACCTACCGTCAGGCCGGGGTACATAGGCTAGTAGCTCTGCGAGGAGACCTGCCCTCCGGGCAGGTCGGCCTGGGAGAGCTACCCTATGCCGCTGATCTGGTAGCATTTATCCGGGAATCCTATGGGCAGGAATTTCATATTGAAGTTGCCGCCTACCCTGAGACCCATCCGCAAGCTGAAAATTTTGAACAGGACTTACGGTATTTTCTGGCCAAGGTGAATGCCGGTGCAGATGCAGCCATCACGCAATACTTTTACAATATTGATGCCTACTGGCACTTTTGTGAGCGTGTACGCCAAGCTGGTTGCTCTATTGATATTGTGCCTGGCATCATGCCTATCACCCAATACAGCAACCTGATGCGCTTCTCCGAAGCCTGTGGCGCAGAGATTCCACGTTGGCTACGCAAACAACTGGCTGCCTATGCCGATGATCAGGACTCTATCCGCCAACTCGGTGAAGAGGTGGTAACCAGGCTATGTCAAAGGCTACTGGAGCAAGGTGTTCCCAGCCTGCATTTTTATACCATGAACCAATTGGAACCTTGCCGCAACATTGTCATGAATCTTGGGTTACAGACATGAGTAATGCGACCTGGATGCAACGCGACCTACAGCATGTATGGCATCCATGCACGCAGATGCATGACCATGAGGAATTGCCTTTAATTCCCATAGCCAAAGCGCAAGGGCTGTGGCTGACAGATTTTAATGGTCATCGCTATATGGACGCCATCAGTTCTTGGTGGGTCAATATCTTTGGTCACAGCCATCCCCGCCTAAATGCCGCCCTGGAGACCCAGCTTAAATCCCTGGGTCATATTATGCTGGCTGGGTTTACCCATCAGCCTATTATTGAACTTAGCGAGCGACTGGTCGCGCTGGCGCCCAAGGGCTTAACACGTTGCTTCTATGCTGATAATGGTGCGTCCGCCATTGAAGTAGCCCTGAAAATGAGCATGCACGCCTGGCATAATCAGGGGTTCCCTGAAAAAAACCGATTCGTCGCCCTAGAAAACAGCTACCATGGAGAGACCTTAGGCGCCTTATCCGTGACGGATATCCCCCTGTTCAGCTCAACTTACGCTTCTTTATTGATGCCACAGTGGCGAGCTCCCAGCCCAGACTGTAGCCATCTACCCTCTGCAGACTGGGAAGCCCATAGTCTGCAATGCTTTGCTGCCATGGAAGATCTGTTAAGTAGAGAACACATGAATATCAGCGCGGTCATTCTTGAACCGCTGGTGCAAGGTGCTGCAGGGATGCGCATGTATCACCCCATCTATCTGCAATGCTTGCGCGAAGCCTGTGATCGCTATCACATCCATATGATAGCTGATGAAATTGCTGTAGGTTTTGGCCGTACAGGCAGTATGTTCGCCTGCGAACAGGCGGCAATATGCCCTGATTTTCTGTGTCTTTCTAAAGCGCTGACTGCAGGCTACCTGCCCATGTCAGTCGTGATGACTCATGATGGCATCTATCGTTGCTTTTATGACCGCTATGAAAGCCTGAAAGGATTTATGCATTCTCACAGCTATACGGGCAATGCCTTGGCTGCTGCTGTAGCTCTGGCCTCATTGGATATATTTGAAGATGAGCAGGTCTTGGCCATTAACCGAACCAAGGCCACGTGGATTACCCAAGCTGCTGTGCCTCTTGCCCAGCAAAATCATGTTGCCCGACTCCGGCAATGTGGCATGATTCTGGCCTTTGATTTGGTCAACCATGAAGGGCTGTCTTATGACTGGAGAGAGCGCCGAGGCTTAGCCTTGCACCTGGCAGCCTTGCAACGAGGCGTACTGGTTCGCCCCATCGGCTCCACCGTCTATATCATACCTCCTCATATTACACATCAACCTGATATAACACAAATCTTAACCGTCATGC
>JABEVH010000280.1 GCA_013043915.1 Pseudomonadales bacterium | reverse complement strand
CAATAGGACTCCCTGCCAAATGACTAAGGCCAGCAGTCAGCGATCCGGTTAGGCTTAACCAAGGACGTAGATTAGGAGAGATCCTAGGTAGTAAACTGCGGATGGGTTGCCATCCTAGGCATGGTCGTAGCCGAGTCACAATAGTTAAATCCTATCAAAAAAACAAAAATAATCAATTATACGAATGCGGCAAGTTTACTTACACTCAAATCTCGTCGACAGCAATCCCACGAGGAAAAGATGATGAAACTTGATATTACCGTAACCGGCAAGAATCTCGAGGCTGCATTTGCAGGAGAATCGATGGCCTATATGAAATATACTTATTTTGCCCGTCTGGCAAGATCCATGGGGGATGAAGTTACGGCCCAGACTTTTGAAGCAACCGCCTCGCAAGAGGTACACCATGCCCTAGGTCACCTCGACCTACTGTATCCTGCTAGCACGCTAACACCTAGTCGCATGCTGGAAATTGCCATTGCGGGAGAGACTTATGAGTACTCTGAAATGTATCCCCGTTTCCGCGAGCAGGCGGTTGCAGACCAGGCACCATTCGCTATGGCAGAATTCAGTGCTCAGGCTGATGAGTCCAAGGAACATGCCGAGGCTTTCAAGATAACCTTGGCTAAGGCAGAAAAACGCTTTGCCGCACTAGCCAAGGTTGAGCAACGTCATGCAGCCCATTACCAGTTAAGGCATGATGCTCTGGCGCAGGAAGGCTGTTAAGACATGCTGAGCATGTAAAGAGAGCCATTGTGTTTTTATAGATCAAAAAGTAGTTTAACGCCGGTAAGATAACCCGGGTCTGACGGAGCAATGATGATGAAGAAATGGCAATGTGCAGTATGTGGATTTATCTATGACGAAGCCGTGGGTATGCCCTGGGATGGAATACCAGCAGGGACCGCATGGGCGGATATTCCCGCTGACTGGGTTTGCCCTGATTGCGGTGTAGGTAAAGATGATTTTGACATGGTAGAAATCTAAGTTAGCTATGGGCCAAGCTGGAAGGAGTTTTTGATGAAACCTTTGATCATTATAGGTACAGGCTTGGCCGGATATACCCTGGCAAAAGAATGGCGAAAGTTAGTGCCGGAAGGGCCGTTGATACTTATTACCGCGGATGAGGGCAACAGTTACAGCAAACCCATGCTGTCTACTGGATATGCCAAGGGTAAGTCTGCCGATGACCTGATCATGACCACGATGGCAGCGATGGCCGTACAACTGAAGGCAGAGATTATACAGAACCGCGTGTTAAGTTTGAATGCCGAGACTCGCCAGGTTAGTTTGGAAGACGGGCAAGTTCTGCAGGGTAGCGAAGTAGTCCTGGCCTTGGGGGCGGATCCTTTCCGGCCCTCCTTGGGAGGGGATGCCAGTGCAACGATGCACAGTGTCAATGATTTGGGTGACTACCGTCATTTGCAAGCATCCCTGTCAGGGGCACGTCGCGTTACCATCTTAGGCGGAGGTTTGATTGGCTGTGAATTCGCGCATGACCTGCGTACAGGGGGATATGATATTGATCTGGTGGAGCCAGCAGGGCGACTTTTGCCATCGCTATTGCCTGAGGTGGCTTCGCTAGCACTAGCAAGTGCCCTGCAGGAGCAGGGTATCAGGTTGCATCTTGGGCAGGGGGTAAGTGCGATAAATCATAAAGGCTCAAACCTCAGGGTAACATTAAGCCATGGCAGTGTGCTGGAAGCAGATGTGGTACTAAGTGCAGTAGGCCTAAGACCTCGTATCGCCTTGGCCCAGACGGTAGGACTGTCCTGTCAGCGTGGAATTCAGGTCAATCGTTATCTGGAGTGTAGTGTGCCTGGCTGGTACGCTTTGGGGGACTGTGCGGAGGTTGAAGGTTTAGTGTTGCCCTATGTTTTGCCGCTCATGGCGCAGGCGCGTGCTTTGGCTAAGACTTTGGCAGGGAATAGAACGGCAGTGCATTACCCGGCGATGCCTGTCGTCGTCAAAACACCAAGTTGCCCCGTGGTGGTCGCTCCGGTTGCTGCACAAACCGAGGGAAGTTGGGAACTTGAAGCTGAAGGGGGCGATGTTAGAGCTTTATTTTATGATCCCAGCCAGCGACTGCTAGGCTTTGTACTGATGGGACGCTGGGCGCAACAATCGGCTGAGAAATCGGCTTTGCAGAAAATGTTGCCAGATATGCTAGCCACGTTATGATGAGAAGACGTTCCCATAATAATTATAAAATGGAAGGTGGTGGTGTGGCTGGTACAGGTAATTTCAGGCTTAAAGCCTTGATGTGGATGATTGCGCGACGCATGCAAAGTGCTGCCAAGCATAGCGCGGCATTCAAGGCCAGTCTGGAAGGAAAAAACTTTGTGCTGCAAATGACGACAGCATCCCAGCGCTGTTCGCGTTATTTTCAGGTGAAAAATGGCAACGTAGAGAGTCATGCAGGCATCCATGTGGAGCCGACATTAACTATTACTTTCATTCGGCCGGATTACGGATTTGAATTGCTGCTTAGAGCTAGCCAGCCTTTGTTTATGCGCGCCATGCAAGACGGGGAAGTGAAGCTGCATGGCGATCCGGCACCTCTATTTTGGCTAGTTAGCGTTGGCCGTTACCTGCGGCCCAAACTTCCTGACTGGGTACAGATCAGGTAACCATTTGTGCAGCGAGGGTTCGTAGATTATCGGACTGTTCTTCAAGTAGGCGATGGATAATATAATTGGCATCGTCTGCGTGCAGGGGTAAATGAGATACATCGACGGAATCAGCATCCTGACCACTCAATAACTGCCGAGTTAGATGTAAAGAGCGTGTTAAAAATGCCGGTTCGGAAGCCATGCTGGGCATATCCTGATATCGCAGTGCAGTGACCACATCTTCAGGCATACCCCAGGTTTGAAGCAGCCACGAGGATAGCTGGTTGCGGGTCACTCCCAAAAGTAAGTACTCTATATTGGACACAGGAAGATGAGGGTTGGCTTCAATGTGGCGACATACGATCGAGAAATGAAGCGGGAATAAATGCCCCAGAATTAAAAATCCAAAATTGTGCAATAAGCCGCAAAGATAGGCGGTATTAGCCTGGCGTGAATAGGGGCGCGGCATGGCTTGAACCAGTTTTTGCATGCCATAGGCAGTGAGTGCTGCCTGCTGCCAATAAGGCATGAGCCCGCCAGGTCCGTCCTTAGGCAGGCTTAGTGTGCGCCCCAAGGACAGTCCCAACGTCATATTCAGCACGGTGTCAAAACCTAAGACACGGGTGATAGCTTCTTCGGTAGTATGCACAGGAACTGCCGTGGCATAGTAGGGAGAAGAGGCCCAGCAAATGACCTGAGCATTCAGGCTGGGGTCGCGATCAACGATACTGGCCAGTTCTTCGATACTGGCATCTGGATCAAGCCGCAAACGCAGTATCTGTCGGGCAGTATCGGGTAGAGGGGGGATTTCCAGTGTTTCTATCAAACGTTGCCGGATACGTAGTGAGGTCAGGCTCTGAACCGAAGCAAGGATTTGACCTTCATCATCGTCGTCAGGCCATGGCAGGCGACTGTCACTGGCAAAATTTACAACCTCGGCATCACAATCATGTATGAGTATATCGATTTGCTCAGCATCAAGCATGAGCAGGCTATGAGCTTGCCCTGAAGGAAGTAAATAGTGGCTGTGCCCTAAAATGCTCTGATCAATCAAAGTATGAAAATCAGGAATGGGAAGGACTCCGGTCGCCTCATCCAGCCCCAAGCGAACTAACAGGGAGTTTAAAGATTCTGGCGACATCGACGTAAAGTTACGGCCCAAGGTTTCAGCCATGGTATGCAACAGCAGCATATGGCTTTGTGGAAGCACATATTGCAAAGGTCCCAAGGAGTCCTCAAGGTACAGTACGCACAGGCGCATGGCACCATAATCCTGCGTATCATCTTCAGCGTGGATACAGCTAATTTGCTGATCATCCAAGTATTTTTGTACCAGCCAAGGTAACCCCATGATGCCTCCCATTACTCCACTTTACAGTATAGGAAGATCTCACCATTATGCATGCTGTTATCGGTTTGTCAGGCCCTGGCATAGTGGTGAGATTCGCGTAGCCAGAGTTGGAGCAAGGCCTGTTGTTCATCCTCGGGTTGTTGCAACCATTGATAAGCTCGCTGTTGGGCTTGAGGTAATAGATAACCATCGCGCTCCATATCCGCGATATGTAATCGTGATAGCCCAGCCTGACGGGTGCCAAGCACTTCCCCCGGCCCTCTCAGCTCAAGGTCTTTTTCAGCGATTATAAATCCATCCTGACTGTCGCGAAGTATGCTTAATCGTTGCCTCGCCAGAGTTCCCAAAGGTGTTCCGTAAAGCAGAACACAATAGCTATCGATAGAACCACGACCCACACGACCTCTCAGTTGATGCAGTTGTGCCAGCCCGAGGCGCTCAGGATTTTCAATGACCATGAGGGATGCATTGGGGACATCCACTCCCACCTCAATAACCGTAGTGGCCACCAGAACATCAAGCTCATGCAAGGCAAAAGCTCGCATGGTTGCCTGCTTTTCAGCCGACGGCATACGCCCATGGATCAAGCCAAAACGGAGAGTTGGCAGGGAGTCTCGTAGTTCCTGCACCGAGACGTCAGCTGCCTGAGCACTCAAGGTTTCAGATTCCTCAATAAGGGTACATACCCAGTAGACCTGGTGCCCTTGCAGGCAGTGGTGTTCCATGCGCTGAATCACGTCATGCCGGCGTTCTTGTGATAGCACCACGGTAGTGATGGGTCGTCTACCTGGAGGTAATTCATCAATGATACTCGTATCAAGATCGCCGTAGGCACTCATGGCCAGAGTACGGGGAATAGGTGTGGCTGTCATGACCAGCAGATGAGCCTCATGGCCAGGCATCGCTTTATCACGCAGAGCCAAGCGCTGGTGAACGCCAAAACGATGCTGCTCATCAATGATCACCAGGCCCAGTCTTGTATAAGCTACATCATCTTGAAACAGCGCGTGAGTACCAACAACCAGGCAAGGTGCAGCCTGGTTAAGATGATCCTGCAGCAGGAGACGTTCTCGTGGACGGCTGCGCCCACTAAGAAAATGGGTGGCATAGCCTAAAGGCGATAACCAGGGTTGCAGGCGCTGGTAATGCTGTTCAGCCAGCAGATCAGTGGGAGCCATGAGCGCTACTTGCCAGCCAGCATGCAGGGCTTGAGCAATGACCAGTGCAGCAACGGCTGTTTTGCCACTGCCCACATCACCCTGTATCAAGCGTAACATGGGGTGCCCTGTCTGCAGATCAGCAAGTATTTCTCCGATCACTTTGGTCTGGGCTCGCGTCAGCGTAAAACCCAGTGCCTCGATCATACGCTGTTGGGTGGTGGGGTCTGAAGTTAAGCATAAGGATTTTCGCTGTTGTGTCTGCATGCGCAGCTTCAACAGACTGATTTGATGCGCTGCAAGTTCCTCAATGATGAGCTCCTGTTGCAGAGGGTGGCGAAAGTTGCGTAACTGCTGTAAATCAAGGGCCATGGAGGGAGTGTGCAGTTGATGCAGTATGGATTCCATGGGATGGTCAGCACGCATACGCTTTAAAGCCTGATGTATCAGTGAGCGCAAACGCAGCTGATTGAGACCTTCCGTGATAGGGTAGATGGGGAGATAGCTTGCTGGAAGTTGTGCTGAACTATCACTAATTTCAGGATGATAAATCTCAAATCCCCCGGCCCCTGACCTGACTTCTCCATAAAATATACGTAGTAGCGGCCCCGGGCTCAGTCCCAGTTGCCGGGATGTAAGGTGATAGAAACGCAAAATAATAAAGCCTGAGCCATCATTGACGGTAACAGCGAGAGAACGACGGCGACCTTGATCCTGTCGAACTTCAGTCACACGAGCTTGAAGCTGCACCATCATGCCTGGACGAGCATCGGCAATGCGGGTAATGACGGAGCGATCTTGATAGTCTCTAGGAAGGTGCATCACGAGATCTGCAGTTGTCAGGATAGATAACTGCAGAAGTCGCTGTTGCAGCGCTGGCCCCACCCCGCGTAGTTTGCTGACAGCTTCATGTTGCAAGTCCAGCAATGAACTTAGCATGGCTCGGTGCCAGGAAGATGCAACGCATGCAGATGAGACATCAGTTCACGCAGGGCTGAATTACGGGCAAACCGTTGACGAGACAGTGCCACGATCTGACGGCCAGGCTCAGGATCAAGGCTACGGACACAGAGGCAGGATTCAGTTTCCCCCGCCAAGGTATTTACAGCAGAGCCGGGGATCAGCGTCATACCTATGCCTAGGGCTACCATGTGACGAAGTGTAGCTAGTGAACTGCCGTTAGGTAGATGGCCTTCTGCGCCCGTCAGAAGTTGTGGGCAGGAAGTAAGCACCTGATCACGCAAACAATGCCCCTCCCCCAACATAAGCATCTGAGAGGGGTCCAGCGAAGTCATGTTGATCACGGTGTGATCAGTCCAAGGATGTTGAACGGGCAATAAAAGTTTGAAGGGCTCGCTGTAAAGCGCGACAGAACGAGTTTCTGGCAAGTCGATGGGGCCTGCCACCAAAACCACATCGATATCACCTTCACGTAGGGCCTTAAGCAATACATGGGTGTAATCTTCGGTAACATAAAGCCGGAGACGGCTTTGTTCAGTACGCAATCTTTCTACCAAGGCAGGCAGAAGATAAGGTCCTACCGTAAATATACAGCCCATGCGCAAAGGTTGGGTCCAGTCATCGGCCTGATACCGGGCTAAGTTGCAGAGTTGATCGACTTCATTCAGAACTCGTTGTGCTTGTTCGATGATGGGCATGCCGGCGGGAGTCAGCAAAACTTCATGGCGATGCCGCTCAAAGATCTGTAGGCCCAGCTCCTCTTCCAGGCGCTTGATGGCTATAGAAAGCGTAGGTTGGCTGACATGACAGGCATCAGCGCTACGACCGAAGTGTCGCCATTGTGCAAGACTTACTAAATAACGCAGTTCTGTCAGAGTCACCTAGGCTCATCCTGTTGCATAAGTCTGACTATCATAGCCGACTAGCCAGTCATCGGGATATTTCGGTATCTTGACAGGTAAACTTGTACTTCACGCGAAACAATACTAGGATACACTTGTCGTTGTTGTGTGTTTGCAATTGTAAGCGCAGCTGTACCATACGTTCGACGTGACTTGTGAATGTCCAATGAACTGACAGACTCAACATTAGAGATCGTCAGTCTGCACTAAGGTTGAGGGACGATGTGCGGGGCCTATAGCCCTAGGCAGGAAGCTCGTGGATCACTGGTGAGTTGAATTTTTGTAGCTCGTACCGTCCGCGGGGACCTAGATCGTGATCATGAATTCGATAAAAAAAACCATCATAGCATGTTGTGTATCAGCGACAGGGTTGTTGGCGTTGCCTGCTAGTGCTGGGCTATTTGGCAATGCACACGACGATGGTGTTGCTGCCTATGAGCGTGGTGATTATGAGGGTGCAGCAGCTAATTTACTCGATGCTGCAACGCATGATGATCCTCAGGCGTATTTTTATTTGGGGAATATGTATCGTCACGGACAGGGCGGGCTTGCTTACGATACTGGTAGTGCTTATCGCCTGATCAAGGCAGCCGCCACCGAGGGCTATGCACCTGCTTGTATGGAATTGGCAGATTGGTATAACCAAGGTGGTGATGGTCTGCGAGCTAACCCGAGCCTATCCATTCTTTGGTTGCAGAAGGCTGCCAAACAAAATGTGGTAGAGGCTCAGATGCGTCTGGCTGATATTTATTTGCATGGCCAGCTGGGTGTATTACCGGATGCTGAACTGGCTAGGCATTGGCTGGAACTAGCAGCAGCGCAAGGTAATGCTCAGGCACAAGCCAAACTAAGCAGCTTGCGACTAAATGCCATTCCATCGTCTGACAGCAACTCAGACCGGGTTGCCGCCAGAACAGTCGATCTGACAGCAAACCTGCCAAGGAACTAAATCTTACGGGGTTAGCTGCATAATGGCATCCATTTCTACACTGCCTGAGCGTGGCAGGGAGGCTACGCCCAAAGCGGCACGAGCCGGGTAGGGTTGCTGGAAATACTCAGCCATAATCTCATTAACTTTGCCAAAATGAACCAAGTCGGTGAGATACACGTTCAGTTTGACGATATCCTTTAAGTCGCCTCCTGCTGCTTGACAGACTGCCCGTAGGTTTTTGAAGACCTGATAAATTTCCGCATCTATCCCCAGTTGCATTTGCATGGTTGCAGGGTCTAATGCGATCTGGCCGGAGAGATACACAGTAGATCCAGCACGGATAGCCTGAGAATAGCACCCTATGGCTTCAGGAGCCTGTGTGGTATGTATAACGGTACGGGTCATGGGTATCTTGTTTGGGTAGTGAAGGTGGACTTAAGCATAACAAAAAAACCCTGGCCTTGCTGGTAGGGCTTTAAGCGGAGTCCTGTTTTAGGCGCTTGTCATGACGAAGTTGCCGCTCAACCAGAGCAAGAATGCGAGGAGTTGTGAGGGATTGATGCCAAGGTGTCACGCACCCGGCTTGTGGGCAGCCTTCATCACAGCATCCATCCATGGCATAGCCATCCGGAGTGGCGTAAATCTCAGCCCATGGGTAGTGAAGTGCATAATTGACTAACTCGGCGTCATTCACCTGACCCAAACGGGCGCGATGCAAGATGGCATTCAAATCAGCAGCTCGGTCCTGGAAACTTTTCATAAAAAGGCCTTAGCTGAGGGATATAAAGCATAATGAAGTGTGATGAATATGCTGCGACAAAATTGTGAAGAGGAGGTTTCAGGCACGTACACGTGTAACGCGAATGACACCTTTGATGATACGCATGCGTCGCAGAACACGAGCCAAATGAACGCGGTCATGAACGACGACACTCAAGTTGACGACTGATTGATGCGAGTCCTTCTCATGCAGGGCTATGGACTCAATATTGGCATCAGCTTCCGTGATATGGGTCGCCAGAACCGCCAGAAGACCACGCTGGTTTTCTAGGTCAACGCGCAAGTCAACCTGAAACTCTCGGTCAACGCGTTCCGACCAGCTGAGAGGTAGGCATTTGTCAGGATTTTCACGTAACTCCGCAGCGATATTGCGGCAATTGTCACGATGTACTACCAGTCCCTTACCAGAACTCATATGTCCGACAATTTCATCACCCGGTATAGGGCGACAGCATCGTGCATAAGTTAATACCATGCCCTCCGTTCCGCGGATGGCGATGCTGCTGCGAGCATGGCTTCCTGATCGTGAGCTGTCCTCATTCGTGCTGATGCCGGTAAGGCGATGTGCGACGAGAGGCGCAAGGCGATTACCTAGGCCAATTTCCTGCAGGAGTTGTTCAAGATCCACGGCATTCAACTCGCCAAGAACGGTGTGGAGCCGCCCTGGATCAAGCAACTGAATACTGCTGCCACTAGGACTCAGTGCTCGTTCCAGAAGTCTGCGCCCCAGGTCTACAGCCTCGCTGGCTTGCTGGTCTTTCAGAAAATGACGAATATTAGCTCTAGCCTTGCTGGTAACCACAAAATTAAGCCAAGCAGGATTAGGTCGGGCCCCTGGGGCTGTAATAATTTCTACCGTCTGGCCACTTTGCAGGGGAATAGATAAGGGGGCTAGTCGGTTATCGATACGCGCCGCTACACAGGTGTTGCCAATATCCGAGTGCACGGTATAAGCGAAATCTACGGCGGTTGCTCCTTGAGCCAAGGTCAGAATACGCCCTTTGGGGGTAAAGACATAAACTTCATCAGGGAACAGATCAATTTTGACATGCTCGATGAATTCCATCGAGTTTCCTGCATTTTGTTGAATTTCCAGCAGGGATTTTATCCATTCCCGAGCGCGCGATTGTGACGTATTGGTAAAGCCTTCGGACTTGTATAGCCAGTGAGCAGCGATGCCATTATTAGCCATGGCTTCCATGGCTTCGGTACGGACCTGAATTTCAATGGGAACACCGCGCTGACCTATCAAGATGGTATGCAGCGATTGGTAGCCGTTAGCTTTGGGAATGGCAATATAATCTTTGAATTTGCCAGGAACGGGTTTGTAGAGGTTATGAATCACGCCGAGTGTGCGGTAGCAGGAATCTACCGTGTCAGTGACAATGCGAAAACCGTAAACATCCATAATTTCCGCGAAAGATTTTCGTTTTTCCCGCATTTTGGTGTAAATACTGAACAGATGCTTTTCTCTGCCCATAACTCGCACCTGTAGCCCTTCCCCGCTCAGGCGCTGTTCCAGCGACTCTCGAATACTGTTCAGCATTTCCTTGCGATTGCCACGTGCTGATTTAACGGCTTTGGCAATCAAGTTAGCTCGCATGGGATAAAGGACAGCAAACCCTAAGTCTTCATATTCCATACGCAATTCATTCATGCCGAGTCTATTGGCAATGGGGGCATAAATTTCCAGGGTCTCTTCAGCGATACGACGACTTTTCTCGGCCGAGAGTACATCCAGGGTGCGCATGTTATGCAGGCGATCGGCCAGCTTGACTAGAATGACACGAATATCCTGAGTCATGGCTAGCATCATTTTACGAAAATTTTCAGCTTTCGCTTCGGCTTTGGAGCCAAACTGGACCTGAGTAAGTTTGGTAACGCCATCCACGAGGCGGGCAACATCATCACCAAAGGCTTTGGCCAATTCAGCTTTCGTGATTTGAGTATCTTCTATCACATCATGGAGCATGGCAGCCATGATGCTCTGATGATCCATGTGCATACCACACAGTATGCCGGCAACAGCGAGAGGGTGAGTTATATAAGGCGCGCCGTTTCGGCGAAACTGCCCATGATGCGCCTTTTCTGCCAGGAAATAAGCCTGACGTATCAGCTCGATCTGCTCACGGCTCAGGTACGCATCAAGCCGTAAGCTAAGAGCATCAAGGCCGGCATGGTCGATCTCTTCGACGCGCTTGAGCTCGACACCCGCCGTCATAAAGCCCTCCCTAAATCAGCCGATCTCCGGCCCGTCTAGGGTCAGTGCGGGTGCAAGGATAGGAGGATCTTCCGCTTTTTGAGTTAAGATGTCGCGCGTAATAAAACCACCGGCGATTTCACGCAATGCCATGACGGTAGGCTTATCATTATCCCAAGGCAAATGTGGCTCTTTACCCCCGGTAGCCAACTGCCTTGCACGGCGCGTTGCCACCAGCACCAGCTCAAAACGGTTGTCCAGTTTGTCGAGACAGTCCTCTACCGTAACACGTGCCATCAACTTACCCCAAATACTTCACTAGGACTGATCACTATACGATAAAGCGGTCAGTCCAGCAAGTTCTTCAAAAGATGGGCATGCCGATTTATCTGTAGCTTACGGCGAAGACGTGCCGTTGCCGTGATATGTCTTAGATCCAGTAAGGCTTGCTGAAAATCATCGTTGATGATGATGTAATCAAAGGCATCATGGTGACGTATATCAGCAACGGCAGATTGCAGTCGTTGCTCAACGACACTATCAGCATCTTGAGCGCGGGTGATCAGGCGTTCACGAAGTGCTAGCAGTGACGGAGGTAAAATGAAAATGCTGACCGCATCGGGATATATATTGCGGACTTGTGCAGCACCTTGCCAGTCGATTTCAAGCAGTACATCCCGGTCAGCCATCAATAACCGGTCAACTCCCTGCCGTGAAGTACCATAGTAATTGCCGAAAACTTCAGCGTATTCAAGAAAATCCTGATTAGCGATGCGTGTTTTGAACTGTGAACGTTCAACAAAATGATAATTAACCCCATCCACTTCGCCAGGGCGCTGAGGGCGGGTGGTATGAGAAACCGATACGCTCAACGTAGGATGGTCCTGCATAAGCGCACTGACCAGTGATGTTTTTCCGGTGCCCGAAGCGGCTGTGACAATAAACAAAGATCCGGACATTAGGTTCACTCCAGGTTTTGAATTTGTTCGCGCATTTGTTCAATCAATACTTTAAGCTCAACCGATGAAAGCGTGCTGTCGCTACTGACCGCCTTGGAGGCTAACGTATTAGCTTCCCGATTAAATTCCTGCAACAGAAAATCCAGTCGGCGTCCAACGGGCCCGCCCTGGTCGATGACGCGCTTGAATTCATCAACATGTGTCCGCAAACGGTCAAGCTCTTCGCTGACATCCATTCGATGCATCAGTAGTACAATTTCCTGCTCCATGCGCTCGCTATCAAGATTCAGCGAGAGCTCATTAAGACGAGCAGTGAGTCGAGATTGCTGTTCTTCCAAGATGCGGGGAATAGATTTAACTAGCGTCATCAGCACACGATCAAGCTGATCAAGTTTTTCCAGGATCACATATTTGAGCGCCAGCCCTTCACGCTCACGAGCATGGAGAAAATCTATAATAACGGCGCTAGCTAGTTGCAAAACATGCTCATCTAATTGAGCCGGAGTAGCATGGTTATGGGTCAATACACCCGGCATACGCAAGACTTCAAGAGCACTCACGGGCGCTGAGTGGCGGGCTAGGGCATCAATTTCTGCAGCCAAGTGCAGGATTTTTTCGGCCAGTGCCTTATTGAGTAGGGGATGATCCGAGGCAGCCTGATCTAGGCGCACAAAAAGCTCGACCTTGCCCCGTGCTACGTAATTACGAATCAGTTCGCGCAGCGCAGGTTCAAGGTGATGCAGGCTATCCGGCAGTCGCAGTGTGATTTCCAGATACCTGTGGTTGACCGAGCGTAACTCGCACTGGAAATGAAATGACTCAGCATGACCAGCAGCGTGGGCGAAGGCTGTCATGGATCGAATAATGGACATGCAGGGCCATCCTGTAAGTTATTGCCATCTAGTATGGCATAAGCCAGGGATGACATCTAACCGGCCCAAGACCCCACCTCTCTGCAAGGCATTCGGTTATACTGAACACCTTTGAGATATGAGGATTACCTGCATGCGCCCTTCTGGCCGACAACCTGATCAGCTGCGCAATCTGCGCATAACACGCCACTACACCCGCCATGCTGAGGGATCGGTACTGGTAGAATATGGTGACACTAAGGTTATATGTACGGCGAGTGTAGAAAGCGGTGTGCCCCGCTTTATCAAGGGCACAGGTGAAGGCTGGGTGACCGCCGAGTATGGCATGTTGCCACGAGCAACCCACACACGAGGTGATCGTGAAGCTGCCCGCGGAAAACAGTCAGGGCGTACCCAAGAGATACAGCGCTTAATTGGGCGTAGCCTAAGAGCTGCCGTGGATCTTAAAAAATTGGGTGAAAACTCTCTGCATATCGATTGCGATGTGATACAGGCGGATGGAGGAACTCGCACCGCTTCGATTACAGGAGCCTGTGTCGCCATGGCCGATGCACTCGCTATCATGCTGGAGCGCAAGCAGATCAAACTGGATCCCCTAAATGCCTTAATTGCGGCCGTATCAGTCGGTATGTATGAAGGGCATCCGGTGCTGGATCTGGACTATGCCGAGGACTCGGCCTGTGATACCGACATGAATGTTGTCATGACACAGCACAGCCAGTTTGTTGAAATCCAGGGTACAGCAGAAGGTTCTGCCTTAACTCGGCAGCAGGTAGATAGCCTGTTGAATCTTGCCGAGCAAGGTATTCAAGGCATTATTCAGCAGCAGAAGCAGGCTTTGGGCTGGTAGGAAGGCGTTCATGGAGGTACTTGCTCGACAGCTCATTCTCGATATGGTGATGGTCCGCCATCCCCTTCCCTGCCCGGTGCATGACCTGCTGTTGGCAGGTCGTGTGTTTGCGATGACAGATAATAGCATTCGTGTGACGGTAACCCGGCTGGTTACGCAAGGACATTTATCTACGGCCGGGCGCGGTCTATACGTCATGGGGCCAAGTGCTGAACATTTGGCGCAGGAACTAAGAAACTGGAGACAGGCCGAGTCTCGTCTGCGTGCTTGGGATGGTCACTACCTGCTTGTGTATACAGGTGATATGAGCCGAAGTGATCGTAGTGCCCTAAGGCGACAAGAACGGGCACTGGCCATGCTAGGGTTTCGCGAGGTGCGTCGTGGCTTGTCGTTACGCCCTGATAACCTGGATGCCAGCCTTGCTGACGTACGTGAACGTTTACAGGCACTTGGACTTCCTCTAGGTGCCATGGTGGCCAGGCTGGATGGACTTGAGTCCTCGGAAGAGGCAGTGCTGCGTGATTTATGGCCTTTGCAACAGCTGGATGAAAATTATCGCCAGCTTAATCAGAAGCTACAAAACTGGTTGAATCAGGCAGCTAGTTTGACAACAGAACAGGCTGCCCGAGAAAGTTTTGTATGGGGACGAGAAGCCATCCATCAGGTTCTGTTTGATCCCTTGCTCCCGGATAGCTGGATCGATGCCCAGGCGAGACGCATGTTTTTTCAGGGTGTCATCGCCTTTGATGAATTTGGTCAGAATATTTGGCGCCAGTTTCTACAGCAGACTCAAGACGAAGCAGGGCTTTATTAAACTAACTTCACGCTTTTACTTGGCATGGGGGCATTAATCGTACTATCGTACAAGCTGGTAATTCTCAACAGGATGAGGAAATCAGCGCATGTGTTTTAGGGTGCAAAGTAAACATTTAAGGGATATGACAAGTAAGTCATCAGCTGGCCACCGTATTTTGGGGGCTAGGTCTGCCCATTACCCACAATTTTGTCACCCTGATCCATTCAACACAAGCTCTGCGCCCATGCACATGATTTGAAGCGTGGTGTAACCGCGCCACATCAGTT
>JABEVH010000279.1 GCA_013043915.1 Pseudomonadales bacterium | reverse complement strand
CGCCAGGAGAGTACCGTCAGCACCTAAAGCCAGTCACCCCGTAACCGTTGAACTTCGTCTTGCAGGCGCTCCGGCGTTACTGATTCGGGCGCCATGGCCCTTCCCATGATGACTTCGACGGGAGAGCGGAAGCGCCGCGGCCGATGGCTGAACGCTGCCCCCCCTTTGCGGCTGGCGACGCTGCCCCATAGGCCGCGTAGTGCCATGGGAATCACGGGAACGGGTGATGTCTGCAGAATTCTGCTGATGCCTGACCGGAAGGGAGCCATCTGACCATCTTTGGTCAGAGCTCCTTCGGGAAACAGGCATATCATATCGCCGGCTTCCAGAGCTTGCTGAATGGTGTGGTAGGCAGCCTCCAGAATTAAGGGATCTTCCTCCTTGCGCGCAATGGGTATGGCTCGTGCCGTGCGGAAGATAAAACCGAGCAGGGGAGTTTGGAATATCCGGTAGTCCATGATGAAACGTGGCGGGCGGCGCAGGGTCGAGGCAATAATCAGGGCATCATAAAAACTGACATGATTGCAGACCAGTATGCAGGCTCCTTGCTCGGGTAAATGTTCTGTGCCTTTGCGTTCTATGCGGTAAAAAAGACTCATCAGTATCCAGATCAGGAAGCGCATCAGGTACTCAGGTGCCAGAGAATAAATGTAAAGGCTGACAGCAGCACTAAGTATGGCGGTGCCTAAAAAAAGCTCCGGGATGCTTAAGGAAAATACGCTCAGAAATAAAACGGCCAGCAGGGCAGAAGCTACCATGAACAAGGCGTTTAATATGTTGTTGGCCGCAATGACGCGAGAGCGATGTTCGGGCTCAGAACGGCTCTGTATCAGGGCGTAGAGAGGAACTATGTAAAAGCCGCCAAATACCCCGATGAAGGTGAGGTCCAGCAACACACGGGGGTAATGTAGTATCAGGCCATGCAAGCCTTGCAACGGACCTGATGCATGTAGATGGCGGGTACTGAGGTAAAGGTCAAAACCAAACACGGTCAGCCCAATAGCGCCTAGCGGCACGAGACCTATTTCTACCTGATGCCCGGATAAGCGCTCGCAAAGTAGAGAGCCCAGCGCGATACCTACTGAAAATAGGGTAAGCAGCAGCGTGACACCATGTTCATTGGCGTGCAGCGTATGATGGGTAAAGGCTGGAATTTGGGTAAGAAACGTCGCGCCATAAAACCAGAACCAGGAAATGCCCATGATAGCCAGAAACAACGTGCGTTGTTGTGCGACATAACGCAGGGTACGTACACTTTCGCGCCAGGGGTTCAGGTCCAGGTGAACTTGTCGATCCAAGACACCGACGCGGGGAACCTGCCAGCTGCAGGCTAACCCGGTCAAGGCCACGGCAAGCAAGGTCAAACAAACGCGTTCAAGGCCCGCACTGTTTTGTGCGATCAGCAGCCCGCCAAGCGTGCTACCTAGCAGTATGGCTAATGAGGTGCCGGTTTCAACCAGGGCATTACCCCCGATCAATTCATCTTTATGCAGAACCTGCGGTAAAATGGCGTATTTGACCGGCCCAAAAAAAGTTGAATGCGTGCCCATCAAAAACAAGGCAAGCAATAACAAGGTGAGGTGATGTCCCAGGAAGCCCCAACAGGCTAATCCCATGATACCTACTTCGATAGTTTTGATGGCTCTGATCACGCGGGTTTTCTCGTAGCGGTCGGCTAGCTGGCCCGCTGAAGCGGAGAACAGAAAAAAGGGCAGGATAAACAAACCTGCACAAAGATTGGTGAGTACGGATACACTGAGTGTGGTCCAGGAGCTGGCCTGAAACGCTAACAGAATGATTAAGCTCTGCTTAAAGACATTATCATTGAAAGCGCCAAAGAACTGGGTAAGAAAAAAAGGCAGAAAACGTCTTCTGGTCAGAAGACTGAATTGATTACTCATGGATTTACCGGCATCATCCCTGTCAGCTTCCATGTTCTCCCATTTGAGTAACTTTGCCAAGTCGCGGGAGTGATGTTTGCGTCAGCGGGCTGCAGTTAGATACTTGTTGCTGTGCGTAGGTCTGGGGTTCTATATGGCCCGTTTGCAGGCTTGCGAGTTTCAGGTACAAGGACTTAGTGATACAGAAAGCACCCGTCTTAAGGCGAGTGTTGAGTATTTGTTGCCCCGGAAGAATGCACCTTGGGATGATGAGCGCCGACAGCAAGTGTCGGAAGCGGCGCAGTTGACGATGCAGACCTTAGGTTATTATCACGCCGAGGTGAGTTTTTCTCAGGAAAGCGAGTCGTGTCTCATGCAGATCAAGCCCGGTCAGCCTATCCTGGTTCATGGCATGAGCTTTGTGGTGCAGGGGCAAGCCCGTGACGACGAGGCATTTCATGCCCTGAGTTCTGCGCTGCCGTTTAAGGTCGGTGATGTGCTGGATCAAAGCATTTATGAGAAATTTAAGGCTAGTGTCGATAATTTGGCCAGGGCTCATGGTTAT
Organism: Pseudomonadales bacterium; assembly: GCA_013043915.1. GTDB lineage: Bacteria > Pseudomonadota > Gammaproteobacteria > Pseudomonadales > Moraxellaceae > JABEVH01. The sequence continues at coordinate 494 of JABEVH010000279.1, read as the reverse complement.
TTTGATGCACGCTGGGTAGAGCGTGTTATTCATCTTAATCAGGATAACAATACCGCGACCATATCGATGCAGTTTGATTCAGGTGAGCGCTATCGCCTAGGCGCTGTCAGTTTCAAGACGCCACCGGTATCCAAACTGTTGTTGCACCATTTGGTGCCTTTCAAGCCAGGAACTCCCTACGATGCTTCGCTGATCATGCAACTTAACAAAAATTTGCTCGATAGCCATTATTTCAAGTCCGTGGAAGTTCTGGCTCCGCAAGAGGCAGCGGTACAGCATGAGATTCCGGTTCAGGTCAATCTTGTCGTCGGAAAGCGCAATAATATGGCGGTGGGCCTGGGATATGCGACCGACATTGGGCCTAGGGTAAGCGCCAACTGGAGCCGCCCCCTGCTGACCCAGGATGGTCATAGCGTAGCCATTGATACGCAGTTTTCTCCCATACAAAGCAGTATTCAGGCTACCTATAATATCCCTTTGTCCAATCCTCAGCT
>JABEVH010000278.1 GCA_013043915.1 Pseudomonadales bacterium | reverse complement strand
TGAGTGAATAACATTGGCCAAGACTCCGGAAGCCCGCCCATTGGTCGTTAAAACCTGCCAAACATGACAGTCAGAATAAAGTTTAGCTCCCATAGCCACCGCCCAAGGCAGGTAGGTGACTAGTGCTGACTGCTTACGGTCAGAAATACACCCCGCCAGGCAATGCCCTGTCAGGGCACATTCCCTCACTGTTCTAGCTAGCGGTTTCCATGACCACCCCAAGTCATCACAGCCCTGAATGACCTTATTGGCACATTCATTGATTTCATGAGGTTCATTGATATGTACCGAGAGCCTACTTTCAACCTTTTCATAAAAGGGCCTGAGCTTATCAGGCGACATGGCCTTCAGTCCCTGCTTATCTGCCCAGGACTGCAGTATGTAATCGGGAGCACGGAAGGCGATCCCAGCATCAATAACCGTTGACCCCCCCATACCCTTGCCTTGGAATACGGGAACATCAAACGTGGAGTTAACCTGCAAGGCGCCATCCACATAGCTACGTTGCAGTGTCTCTGCCATGTCTTCATGCATATCACTGCTAGGAATATAGGGGCCTGACTCCAGGATAATGACGCTATGCCCGGCACTCGCTAGCTCAAAAGCCAGTACTGAACCACCACAACCTGCCCCGACGACCACCACGTCTGCTTTCAAACGCAAGGTTTTATCCACGTGGTCCCGCGCCTGTGTCACGGGCAAACCATCCTTGGGCACTTCACGAAAGATCATTGATCACCCACCCTCGTTTAAATATTCCTAGAATACCGGCACACCATCAAGCCCTGCCTCCTAGAGGTCGTTTGGCAAGGGTGCATTACCTAATTTACGTACCCCCCAACGCACGGAAACTGGCCCATCATAATCGAGAAAGGGATTAACGCGAGCATCACGCCAATAGGCCAGAGCTACCAGAGATTTCAGACTGGTGATTAACCCACGTTGAAAAAAATAACCTCGCTGCCATCTCTCCATATAGGCCCGTGCAGATTCGTTGGACATGGATGAAAAACGAGAGAACCGGTAGCCAGGACTGTATTCGAAAATTTTACCCGCCAGGTTGACATTTGCACGAACCGACTTGCTTAAATGCCCCACCATGTTGTCGATGTTATGCATGACGGGAATTTCAACGGTTGAGGGCATACCTAAGAGCTCTGGAGCAATAAAGACCAGGCGCATCTTGTTTAATACACGGTATTCCAGCAAGGTCAGATACTCAATATCTGACGGCAGGGCGAGCACCTCATCTGCCCAGGCATCACGAACACTCCACAGACCACCCGCTGTGGCCATGGCCACCGAACAACCCGCCCTGAGAAATCCCCGACGCGTCAGAGGCGCCAGCTGTTGCGCCAGAACCGACTCCAACTCCCTGTCCCGCACGATGCCTCCAGACTTTCAAATGCCAATTTTTTTTGTTTTTTGAGGAGCGCCTGCTCCTTAAGCAGCAGGGCCAGTGTACAGCAGTTCGCGACAAAACCCTAGGGAGCAGGCGCGCACTTACAATTTTTCAGCAAAACCCATATACGGACTCCACAATTGCCGACGCTCACCCTGAGGATCAGGCTGAAACTGCCTGTCTCTGTCTAACCTAGGCGTCCAACGCTGCTGACCATAGGCTGGCCAATCTTGAGAGGGCACGCCCTCACGAGCAAAACTTGACCAACAATGCATCATGTATGACGACAAGGCAATGGCATCCTCATCCCCCCCGGTAAAAAACTTACCTAAGGGACTATCAACTTGCCCCCAAACCAGAGGCAGGTCAATCACATGACAGGCCCCTAAGCGACGATTCCCCGTACATGACCAGTCCAGCCGGTAAACATAACTGTTTGGGGCGTGTTTTTCAGCTAAGGCCAGGGAGCTGATGCGAAATATTCTGTCAGTTTCAAAAGCCACTATCCTCGCAGCGGGTGTCGATGCCGGCATGATCTGCTGGTAGCTTTTTACCATCTCGTGTGCAATCTCAGGCACTCCACGGCTCACCACCTGCTGCCATGCCCTTTCATCAAAGACCACATCCCGTGCAGACTGGCCGCCCATCAATTCAGGCATAAAGAGATAGAGTGCCCATTCATCCCGTGCCGTACCCACCAACAGAGGTATATCAAGCTCAGACTGCAAGGGCAGTGCAGGCAAAAAATCATCATCCAGACAGGGCAATGCCGGCATACCAAACTGCATATTTGCTATGGTGTAGTCGCTGCGTGGCAAACTCACACGCAAGAGAGTTCGTTGCGCTTGCAATATCTCCTGCCAGGAACCTGCGGAGAAGAGTTCATAAAGTGAACCCGTTTGTGCTGCCAATTTAGCGGTCACCTGCCGCGCCACTTCCGGCATCAGGACATGGTCGGCACTACCACTTTGCAAAATGGCACGATGAAACAACCCTCGAGCCGCAGGGACAGCCAACAGTGCACTGATGGCCATGGCCCCGGCAGACTGCCCGAAGAGAGTGACTGAACCTGGGTCTCCCCCAAAAGCATGAATATTTTTTTGTACCCATGTCAAGGCAAGTACCATATCTCGCAAACCGCAGTTAGTAACGCCCTGCAGCTCTGGCCAGGCATGCCAATCGGCAAATCCCACCAACCCGATACGATAATTAATACTTACGATGACCACGTCTTCTTTTCTTGCCCAAGGGTGGCCGCGATACATCGTTTGTGATGATGAGCCATTGAGATAGCCTCCGCCATGTATCCATACCATAACAGGCCGTTTACCCTGCACACTTGGGGACCAGACATTGAGGTTAAGACAATCATCACCCATGTTCTCCACACCCAAAAACGCGGGTACCTCCTGAGGCACAGAGCAACCAAACTGCCTCGCATCACGCATGCCAACCCAGGGACATCGAGGCTGAGGCGCACGTATTCGCCCCAAACCATGTAGAGGTTCAGCGTAGGGAATACCGTACCAGCACATCACATCCTGTTCCATGCAGCCACGCAAACTTCCCTCAGCAATATCCACTTCCAGCATTTTGAGCCTCCCTCTTTGTCGTCATTTGAAGGATAATGCGCCCCTTAACCAATCTTAGTAAATCCGGAAACCGGCTTATTATGCTGATCCTGCCTGAACACCTTCCGCCTGCAGGCCAATTTAAAAACTGGCACCACCTCTTTGGCGCAGGCAAAGCATTGGCACTGGCCGAGCTGAGCCAACGTGAACATCGACCCATCGTCGTCATCTGCCACGACAATCAGAGCTTGGCTCGCCTGACCCGTGAACTGGCTTTTTTTCTCGATAACAAGACAGATAAGGTCATCACGCTCCCTGATCGAGAAACACTACCCTACGATCAGTTTTCTCCCCACCAGGACATTCTTTCTGAGCGTATAGCGACCCTGGCACGCCTTCCGGGACTGCAAAGCGGCCTCGTCATAGCTGCCGTGAGCACTTTATTAACACGTTTACCTCCTGTAGGCCATCTCGGGCTACAGGCACTCACCCTGAAATGTGGACAAAAGATCAACATCAGCCAACTGCGACGTCAACTGGAAAGCAGTGGCTACCGTGCTGTTGACAGTGTTTATGAGCATGGTGAATTTGCCGTACGCGGAGCCATTGTAGATTTATACCCGATGGGGCATACCTCTCCAGTCAGACTGGAGCTATTTGATGATGATATTGATACCCTTAGGCATTTCGATACCGAGACTCAACGCTCTACGGCTTCCCTGGATGAGTTAAGACTGTTACCCGCGCAGGAATGTCCACTCGACAAAACATCTGTGCAACGTTTTCGTACACGCTGGGAAGAGTTTTTCGATGTCGACCCTCGCTCCTGCCCAGTCTATCAGGATGTGATCAACGGCATTCATAGCCCTGGCCTTGAGTACTTTCTTCCCCTGTTTTTCGAACATACTGATAGTTTTTTTGCCTACTTGCCTGCCCATAGCCTACTGATCAGCGACGGGGATCTGCTGCATCCGCTCAGGCATTACTGGCAGGAAATAGAACGCCGCCATACTGAATTGAGGCATGATAATCGACACCCTCTGTTACCCCCATCATCGGTTTTCATTCCAGAAAATGAATTCTTTGCAGCCTTTAACCCCTGGCCTCGCATCCGACTGATGGATGTCACCGACCAGCCAACTCAAGGGCATGATTTCCAGCAGCAGGCATCACCCGAGTTGCCTGTACAACATCGCGAATCTGACCCTTTGATTCAGCTCAGGCAACACCTGGCCCAAGTAAAAGGTCGCCGAACACTCATCACAGTAGAAAGTGCCGGGCGACGTGAGTCTCTGCGCGAACAAATGCAGCGCAGTGGTTTACAACCTGCCCAGAGTGATTCTTGGAGAGACTTCCTCAATTCATCGCAGGTGCTTAGCCTAAGCTTAGGAGAGCTTGAACAGGGTGTGCAGCTAAGCCATGTTGAGATTATTGCGGAAGCTCAGCTCTTTGGAACTCGGGTCATGCAAAGGCGACGTCGTCGCCATAGTAACCAGGATTTTCACGAAGAACTCGCTCTACGCAGCCTAGGTGAACTGATCCCCGGAGACCCCGTCGTTCATATAGACCATGGTGTTGGCCGTTATCAGGGGCTCGTCACTCTGGAAGTTGAAGGTCAGACACAAGAGTTTGTCCTGATGATCTATGCCGATGAGGCCAAACTCTACGTCCCTGTCGCTCAACTGCACCTCATCGCCCGCTATGCCGGTCAGGATGATGCCCATGCTCCCCTGCACCGTCTAGGCAGTGATCAGTGGGCTAAAGCGCGTAAGCAGGCTGCAGAGAAGATACATGATGTTGCCGCCGAACTTCTCGACATTTATGCACGCCGTGCTGCACGCCCTGGACTAGCTTGTCGCCTTGATGACATTGACTACGAAAACTTTGCTGCAGGTTTCCCCTTTGAAGAAACCGCTGATCAGGCAGCTGCCATCACAGCTACGCTCGCTGATATGGCCCGTCCACGCCCCATGGATCGGCTGGTCTGTGGTGATGTAGGCTTTGGTAAAACTGAAGTAGCCATGCGTGCAGCTTTTGTAGCTGTTCAAAACAACTTGCAAGTAGCCATTCTGGTACCGACCACGTTATTGGCACAACAACACTATGAAACTTTCCGTGACCGTTTTGCCGACTGGCCGGTACGCATTGAGGTACTGTCACGCTTTCGCTCTACCCAGGAAGTTAAAGCCTCCCTGGAAGCCCTGGCCCAGGGTAAGCTGGATATCGTGATTGGCACCCATAAGCTGCTTCAGCCTGACGTCAAGTTTTTTAACCTTGGCTTGATGATCGTCGATGAAGAGCACCGCTTTGGTGTTAAACACAAGGAAACACTCAAACACCTGCGCGCTGAAGTCGACATGTTGACGCTAACAGCTACGCCCATTCCTCGCACGCTGAATATGGCCCTGTCCAGCTTGCGCGACCTCTCTATTATCGCCACACCGCCCGCTAGGCGTTTGGCTATTCGTACCTTTGTGCGAGAGCATCAGCCAGCCCTCGTCAAAGAAGCTATCCTGCGTGAACTACTTCGTGGAGGACAAGTCTACTATTTGCATAATGAAGTGGAGAGTATTGATCGCTGCCAACGCGAACTGGCCAGTTGGCTACCCGAAGCCCGCTTGGGTGTCGCCCACGGACAAATGCGCGAGCGAGAGCTCGAGCAGATCATGCAGCAGTTTTATCACAAGCAATTTAATGTTCTTGTCTGCACCACCATCATTGAAACCGGCATCGATATTCCATCGGCTAATACCATCATCATCGATCGTGCTGATAAGTTAGGCTTGGCTCAACTCCATCAGTTGCGTGGTCGTGTAGGTCGCTCACATCATCAGGCTTATGCCTATTTACTCACCCCTCCTGAAAAAAAGATGACGCCCGATGCGCAGAAACGCCTAGAAGCCCTGGAGCTTGCCCAAGACCTGGGGTCAGGATTTGTCTTAGCCAG
>JABEVH010000277.1 GCA_013043915.1 Pseudomonadales bacterium | reverse complement strand
GGCGTAGGAGGGTTGGCAGGAGCTTATGATCTACGTTCAACCCTGTCGCGGGACCATGAGGTAATTCTGATCAATGAACGGGAGGATTTCTGGTTCACCCCTTCCAATCCATGGCTGGCTGTCGGATGGCGGGAGCCCAAGCAAATCAGTTTTCCTATGCGTCCCTACCTGGAAAAGAAAGGGATACAATTTATAGCTGCACGAGTCGATAACATCGATCCTGAGGCCAAAAGGCTACTTTTGTCTGCGGGTGATCCTGTAAGTTATGACTATCTGGTGCTGGCCACAGGTCCGCGACTGGCTTTTGAGGAAGTGCCTGGCGCGGGCCCTGAAGGCCATACCCAATCTGTTTGTACCCTGGAGCATGCTCGGCATGCACGTGTGTCTGTCGATGCCTTGTTGCAAAATCCTGGACCCGTCATCGTGGGTGCTCTACCAGGAGCGAGCTGTTTTGGGCCTGCGTATGAATATGCCTTTATTCTAGATACAGTTCTGCGCCGAGCTAAAAAACGTCACAAGGTACCCATGACCTACGTCACCAGCGAGCCCTATATAGGCCACTTGGGGCTTGGCGGTGTGGGTGACTCCAAGAGTTTGTTAGAGTCCTTGTTGCGTGAGCGCTCAATTTCATGGATTTGCAATGCCAGAACGAGCAAGATTGAAGCAGGAAAGATGTATGTCGATGAATTGAATGCAGAGGGCCAGGTAATCAAGCAGCATGAATTACCCTTTGTACACAGCATGATGCTACCTGCCTTTAAGGGCGTAGATGCGGTCGCGAGTGTTCCAGGACTTTGCAATCCACGTGGTTTTGTACTGATAGATAAGCAGCAACGTCATCCCAAATTCACATCCATTTATGCTGCAGGGGTTTGCGTAGCCATTCCTCCCGTGGAGGTAACGCCAGTAGCCACCGGAGCTCCTAAAACGGGATATATGATTGAGTCGATGATGACGGCCATTGTTCATAATATCCGCGATGAACTCACGGGTAAAACACCCACCGATGAAGCTAGCTGGAATGCATTCTGCCTCGCTGACTTTGGAGATACGGGTGCTGCTTTTGTGGCCGTTCCACAGATACCGCCACGAAATACCGTCTGGTACAAAAAAGGAATATGGGCGCATTGGGCCAAAATTGGTTTTGAAAAATATTTCATCACCAAGATGAAGCGTGGGGTGTCCGAACCTGTTTTTGAACGTTGGGCTCTGCAAGCCATCGGGCTTAAGCGTATAGATCCTGATATGAAACGATGAGTTGGGAGGAAATGCCATGAACGTTGTATGTCCAGCTTGTGGATCAGCCAATCGTGTTCCTGAGGAAAGATTGGGTGATCATCCGCTTTGCGGTAAATGTAAAGAGTGTCTGCTGCCTGATCATCCGGTTGAACTTGTTGAGAGCGTGGCTGGCCCCTACCTGCAGTTGAATGAGCAGCCGGTGCTGGTAGATTTCTGGGCAGCTTGGTGTGGTCCCTGCAAAATGATGGCCCCCAATTTCAAGACTGCCGCTGAACAGATGCCAGGTATACGTTTTGCCAAGGTAGATACCGATGCACAGCCTAACCTGGCAGCGCGTTATCAGATTCGCAGTATTCCAACCCTAATCTTGTTTCATAAGGGCAAAGAAGTTGCGCGTCAGTCAGGTGTCTTGACGGCTAGTCAGCTGCGCTCCTGGGTGGAGCAGCATACGGCGGCAGCCTGATCATTTTAAATTTTGTTTAATATGGCCTTACAACTGATATAAACCTGTGGTTAAACTAGTCCGCTTCCATGTGGTCGGGTTGTGGCATGGGTTTTGTATGGCCTTTCAGGAGATGAGGTTGATCATGTTGCTCCCTCCGCTATCGTTATATGTGCATGTACCGTGGTGTGTGCGCAAGTGTCCTTACTGTGATTTCAATTCACATGTGGCTCCTGATCTTTTGCCAGAAAAATCTTACCTTGATGCCTTGAAAGCAGATTTGGACGGGCAATTGGCAAGTGTACAGGGGAGAGAACTGGTCAGTATTTTTATAGGTGGCGGTACGCCCTCCCTGCTGACAGGAGATTTCTACGCGGAATTGTTGTCCTATATACAGCATCATGTGGCCTGCGCAGACGATATTGAAATTACGTTGGAGGCTAACCCGGGCACAGTAGAGCATGGATCTTTTCAGGCATATCGACAGGCTGGTATCAACCGTCTATCTCTAGGAGTTCAGAGCTTCCATGATGATCAACTCAAGGCTCTTGGGCGTATTCATGGGCGTGAAGTGGCCGTGGCGGCTATCACATCTGCTCAGCAGGCTGGGTTTGAAAGAATCAATCTTGACCTCATGCACGGGCTCCCGACACAAACGCTCTACCAAGCCTTGAGTGATCTGCAATTGGCCATAGGGTTGGGAGTCGAACAGATTTCCTGGTACCAGTTAACCATTGAACCCAACACGGTGTTTTACAGAGATTGCCCCGTATTGCCAGAAGAGGATACGCTCGAAGCAATTGATGAGCAGGGCAAGTTGATACTGAGGGAGACAGGTTTTCGTCAGTATGAGGTTTCAGCCTACACACGAGGGGAGCCTTGTCGACATAACATGAACTATTGGGAGTTTGGTGATTATCTGGCTATAGGTGCAGGGGCTCATGGGAAAATCACCTCCCCAGAAGGCAGGATACTGCGTTACCAACAAACTCGTATGCCGGAAGACTATATGAAAGCCATGGCCAAGGGCCTATTTCCGGCGGCCTTGGAAGTTGACGCTAAATTATTGCCGCAGGAGTTTTTTATGAATGCACTGCGGCTCAAGGAAGGCGTGCCTTTTCGCTACTATGAAGAGCGCACGGGCTTAAAGGCCAGTGACCTAGAACCCATGCTTAGGGATATTGAGTCGGGTTTACTGGCTTCTAGCCGGGAACGCTGGGTATGCACAGAACACGGCTATAACTTTCTCAATAGATTGCTGCAACAGTTAGGGTAGGAGACTTTGTGTGACATTTCAAAAAGAGCCACGATAAACTGTTACAGTAATAAATGTAATTATTGATCTGGATCAATTCGTGCAGTTCCATGGTATTAGAAAGTAGCTGGGTAAAGAGCTGCCCATTACCCACAATTTTGTCACCCTGATCCATTCAACACAAGCTCTGCGCCCATGCACATGATTTGAAGCGTGGTGTAACCGCGCCACATCAGTT
>JABEVH010000276.1 GCA_013043915.1 Pseudomonadales bacterium | reverse complement strand
GGTGTAGTTGCCTGGCGTAAACGTTCCGCCGGCAGCTGCGCTCGGCGTGATCTTATATGGACTGTTTGCGACCGGGGCTGCAACACCCTGACCCGGGCTAGTTTCGGTGACGCTGGCGACGGTCTCCCCGTTGACCAAACCTACCGAAGTAAAGCCTGATAGGGCGGGGTTCTGTCCATAGGCTTTGGTGACGTTAGTGGCGGTGACGGTCAGTGGAGCGGGTGCAATATTAGCTCTTGTAGTCCCCACATTCGCAGGACTCCCGAAAGGCGTGAACAGCGCATAGACGGGATCACTGAAGGTACTACCAAAGGTGATCAGCTTATTGTTTCCGACATCTTTGGTATTGAAATTAGCGTTGGTGACTACGCCAATTTCAACCGGAGGGAGGGTGTTTGTTATATCCGGTTTGAAAGATCCAACGGTAGCCGCCGTCGTGCCGTCATAGATTTTGTTGTTCCCATCACCGAACACCCACGCTTTCGCATCCAGCACGCCTCCGCCCGTCAAATGCGAGCCATAAGCTGTGATTTCGCTGCCTGTAGTAGAGTAGCTCACAGGATTGCAACGAATGCTTAGAATACCGTTAGTGATGGTCAGGCAATTAATGCCACAAGTTATGGCCACGGTGCCGGCGGCGGCGCCAGGTCCTGTACCATCATTATCGCCCCGAAATATCATGTCCCCAGTGGTAACGGTCGAGGCTGAGGATACGTTCACATTGCCTCCAGCTATTGCTGTAAGGTTGCCCGTGGTAATCGTCGTGGCTGCAGCTAGATTTACGTCAGCTGCGGCTGTCAATGTCAGATTTCCTGTCGTCGTTGTGGTGGCTGCATTAATGTTTACATTGCGTCCAGCATTTGCGGCGAAGCTCCCTGTGGTGGCAGTGATCGCAGCATTTACGGTTACATCCCTTGCTGCGTTCAAGGTCAGGGTCGGCCCTGTTACTGCTGTCCAGGTCAGTGTGTCATTGACCGTGATATCGCCCACTTGTGCATTGCCCCCCCCCGTGCTTGTGTTGACGACAACGTTGGTGCCCGCGTTCAGCGCAGTCTGAATGCTTGCCGTAGTGACGATGGCATTATCATTGCTGCTGGTGAAGTTCGGGCTGGTGCTGACATTGGTATTAGCCCCTGCCGCCTGAATAGTGACGTTATTCGGATCGATTAGCCAGGTTCCTGGCTTGCCTTGCGCGGATTGAGCAGTCACGATGGATCCATTGGCGACGTTGACGCGCGCCGCCGAGGTTTCAATAAAGCCACCATTTCCATCGTTCGGAGCCGACGCATCCAGCGTGCCACCCAGATTCACAGTAACGCTTTGCATGTCGCCCAGCAAACTGATCTTGCCATTGCGGTTTTCAATAGTTTGCGCCTGGATCACTCCCGTATTATTCACGGCACCCTGCAACAGGCTGCCCGCCATACGCGCAGTTAGCAGTACTTGCCCGCCGTCGGCCTGAATCAGGCCTCCGTTTTGTACCAAAGCGTTCATCGTACCTTGGTCTACCGTAACATTGAGTAGGCCATCCCCTGCGACATCAAGGGTCATAGCCTTACCGGCGGCAAGCGTCACTGTGCCAAGTTTTGCTGAGATAACCCCGCTATTGCTGACGTTGGCGCCCAGTAGCGCCACATAGCCGCCATCGGCCACGATGGAGCCTTGATTGAGTATCGGGCCGCCACCGTTCCCTGCAAATTTGTATCTGCCTGCCATAAAATCACTGTCAGTAATATTCAAGGAGGAGGCTACCAGGCCGCCCACATGTACTTGTGCTCCTTGGCCGAACAGTACGCCGTTGGGATTCAGCAGAAAAACTTTACCGTTGGCAAACAGATTACCCATGATACTTGAAGGATCAGTAGCCAGTACCCGATTAAGGGCTACTGAATTGCTACTAGGTTGTAGAAACTGAACTGCTTCACCCTGGGCAATATTGAAACTTTGCCAGTTAATCGCCGCATTGGGTGTCGACTGTGTGATGGTCGTGCTACCCGCAACGCTGCTAATACTGGCGCCACCCGCTGAAACAACACCACCCACAGGTAGGGCGTAGCTGTTTGCTCCAAATGTCACTATCAGTGAAATTGCCTGTAATTTTAGGGCAAAACGCAGGCTTGACACGTTGGTTGCTGTTGAGCCAATCGACGATTTTTTGCCCGCACTTTTTGTATTTTCTGGAACAGCAACAAAAGTGCCCGTTTTATCGTTCCAGATCGACCTGTAGATATGATTCATGGGGTCACTCCGTCCTTCTCACAATTCTTGTGGGGGTAAGTACTGTTTTTTGTTCATGCAGCTCAAAAATATTTCACTGCCTGGAGCCAGAATTGGCCTGAATTGTCCGGGGTATAGGTCGGCATTTCACTGCCTAGTTTGAAGGCGTAATAGGCTCTGACCTCAAAATTGTTAGTGTCGATCCATGTGACTCCAGCTCCAGCACCGCTCAGGGTTATGCTGTTCACCCCTGGTGCCCAAGGGTTCTTGTAGATAGTGACGGTCCCGGTATCGTAAAAGCCGACTAACTGAATCTGCCCAATCTGTTGGTCAGAGAATGCCGGTAGTTGCTTCCTGAGTTCCAGATTCAGCACATAGCCCTCATCTGCATAAGTTTGACCTTCGGGATAGGCACGAACTCCATACATGCCGCCCAATTCCATTTGTTCTGAAACATCCAGGTTTTTCGAGGCGAATTGCCCATTGATGGCGGCAGAAACCGAGATCGAGTCTGTAATGCTTTGCAGTCGTGTGGCACTGTATCCGAGCTTGTTGTAATACCCATTCGTTTGTGGGCCCGCCGCGTCCATCGACCGAGCTGCAGGAGTTTGTATGTCAAGCTGACCTGTAAACAAAGTAAGCGAATAAACGTTCAATCCTCCACCACCAACATTGTCACGATAGTTGCCATACAGGCTAGGCATTAACACATAAGCCTTTTTGTTGGTGACTGAAGAGGTCGCGTCCACCATGTCTTGAAATGTCCTGTCGTCAAAGGCAAGCCCGGCGTAAAGATTGTTGTTGCGTGACCGAATCAGAGGGTAGTTGCCGTAGACGCTGGCGGTATCCCATATGCCATGCGCCCCCAGCGGTTCGAATTCACGGCCAAGTCTGTAATCAAGAACGCTGTAGGCAATCCCAGCTGTTGGTTTGCCGAATTGCATCTGGTAAGACGCGCGAGCGTAGCGCAGTCCCGGACCTGATGTCATTCCGCGTAACGAGGCGACATCGCCGAGGCCAGCCAAGTTGTTAAGGTTTACGGTCGCGCCCAGGCGGTACTCGCCCGTATAAGGGTTACCCGCGTTGTCGGCATCAACTTCTCCGGTGACGCTCTTCCCCGGTTCGACATCAACGACCAAGTCGGATGCACCCATGGATGCGCTTGGAACCAGAGTCGAATTAACTGCTATACCGGGAACATCGGAGAGCAACATAAGGCTGCTTTCGAGCGGTGCAGCGGTTATCAGGTCGCCGCTGTTTACACCGGTAAGAAGGCTATTTACCTGATTATTGGAGAGATTGCTTTGGTTGTGCAGAATGATCTTGCCGTAATGTCCCTCGATCACATGGATCGTCAAGGCTCCATTGGTTACGTCTTGCGCTGGCAAGTAGGCCTGTGCTCCAAAATAGCCATTACGGTGATAATAATCTGTAATTTTCATCGCCATGCCGCGCAATTCGGATAGAGTCAGCTCACTGTCTGGCTTGAACCCTGTAATAGCGATCAGGTTGCTTTCTGAATACTGCGTCTGTCCAGTCACATGTAACGATTTGACGATGACTTTGGCGTTATCTGATGCCGGAGTGATCGGTACCGTGCCTTGTTCGACCTTAAGATTGGGTGCTTTTTTTTGAGGGATGGGTACGGGCGGAATTTGTAGCATTTGATTGCCAGCCTCTGGAAGTTGAGCAGCAAGGCCAACTTGGCTAAACGCAAACAACGCAAATGTTAAAATAGGATTGTTTTTCATGGTCTCTTTACAGTAGTAACTTAAAATGTGATATATCTTGGATACAGCACTTTCGTTCTTAACATGAGTCTTCATCTGTTCGATTGCGCACGTAGCAAGAAATAAGAAGAACTTTTTTGGCAGATAACAACGATGGCGTATCAGTCAGGTATTTCGTTGATTCATCTGATGTATGGATGCATGGTCTGGCTATAAATCCAGGCGGGGGGTATCTTTTTAGCACCCCAGAAGGTTGAGCACTGTAAGTGCTGCTCCTCTAATTTTTGCGTACAATAATGCTCTTGTGTGGGTCCAACACATGGGCACGCGGCTTGGACTTTCTAGGTTCAACGTGTGTACAGTTCAGCTATTTTTTGACGGCAACAGGATCGGATCCAGGCTCCCCGTTCTTGCAGTCTGGGCAAGATTATGTGAAGCCGGGGTGTCCGGCACGCCATACCTGAACATGGGCGACATGGGAGAGCTTACAGAGTGAGTGTGAAAATAAGATGGGTATCCAGATGTCTGGGGCAGCTTGAGATACTACGTAAAAAATTCCAAACTATCAGGCAGCACTACCGACAAAAACTGGAATTTTAATCTGCTGGTTTTCAGGGCGTTTCGAGTTGCTGATGACAGAATCTAGGTTCCTCAAGCCTTAACACTCCCTATCACGCCTAGAACAGCTCCAATTCCCCATCATCCGGCCCCGTATCGACATTGCCTGAGCTCAATACCACCATATCTTCGTTAAAGATATTGATGGATAGGCAGGTTTCAAACACTTCGCCATCAACATCGAAATAAAACGTCGCATGATCATAACCTTCAGGCAATACCTCACTGAGATTTTTCCCAAAATAGCTATTGGGAAGTCCCATCTGTAAATTACAGCCATAAAGTATCAGTTTATTCTTTAGTTTACCCATCAACTGGTTGGCAAGTTCTGGAAACCATGCCTCAAGCGTGGATTCATCGATAGCAATAATACGCTCAAGACTACTAGGATAAGTCAGCGCCAGAATAGGCAAAGGCATACTGATAAATATCATTACTTCAATGTCTTGAGAGCCCGCATCCATACTTGCCAAGGGAACGTCTGTTAGCTCATACGGCGGCTCCAGTATTCTTTTTATTTCACAGCCAAACGACTCAAACATCGTCAAGACTGCTGCCTCAAAAAGATTATGGATTTCCCCAATAACACTCTCTTTCGACATTTTTGTAGCTCATGGAACCCACCGTTAATCAGTGTAGTTTACTTTTCTTCACTATTTTTTAGGCGGCTTCCAGAAAGATCCACCCAAAATATAAGCCAGAGAAAAACACAATACTCCAAGCGTCAGGCTGATACCAAAGAGCAAAAAATGCCCCATTCGAAACTCTTCACAACGCGGATCTACATGAGGTTCCTGTAACGTTTCTTCGCTGTGATCTACGGAGGTTACGACGTGCTTGCTAGTTCCGTGTTGCTCACCTTCGGTGGCAGCCCGCAGTTCTGCCCGAACTTCCTCCCAGCTCAAACCTGAGTCCTGTTGCTCCATGGCAGGAGCAACACCAAACGACTGGCCGTACGCTTCCTGAGTTGTCATCGCACTATCACAGGACTTTTCAAAAAAGTAGAAATACACTGAAACACCGGACCCCATGATCAGAATAAAAACGCCTGACCACCAGGCTACCCAAGCCAATCGCCGCATCACAATTACACGCATCCCTTTCCACGCTCTCTCCCATTCAGGATGAAGGTAACAGGATCGAAGGAAATCTGCATATGAAAATATTCATTGCAGAACTCGACCAAGGACTAGACAGGGGTTGAGATGACACCCATCCCAAGCCATACTGCCACTAGTTTGCATGTATCTAGCCTGAGAGTACGTGTCGTGTCCCCGTTAGCCCGCTTACTCAAAATCATTCGGTTCAGCCCACTGCTAGACACCCTGATTGCATTTGCACGCTGGCCCTCAAGACGCGTCTTTCAGAAACAGCTTTATTTTTCTGGCTTAGAGTCCTTGCCTCTGCTGCTAATCATCGGTGCCTTGGCTGGCACCATACTTTGCGCTGAGTTACACCATAGCTTCGGCCAGAGTACCGCTTACAGCCTGCATTTGGTCGCCATTATAGGTGGCTCTGAACTGGCACCCCTGCTCACAGCGTTGATCATGATTGCTCGCAGCGCCTCTGCCATGGCCAGTGAGCTAGCTACCATGCGTGTTCATGGTGAAGTTCGTCAACTGCAATTTCTGGGCATTGACCTTACTGCTTATCTTCTTTTGCCCAGACTAACCAGCATGTGTTTAGCCCGTATGTTGCTAGTTATCTATTTCTCAGCCTCCATGTTGCTAGCTGGATCTATTGAGCTTGCAGGATTTGACTCCCCGGAGTTGCTATCCAGACTTGCTCATGACTTATCCCTGACCTGGCCCCTGATCGCCATCGCTAAATCTGCCCTGTTAGGCCTAGCTACGGCTGCTGTGGCCTGTCGCGAAGGATTGGATGCCCGCAATAGTTCCATGACAGATATACCAAAAGCCTCATCGCGAGCTGTGGTCAAAGCCTTGTTACTGATATTTGTGCTGGATGCTGCCTGGGCTGCTCTGCCATGATTCAATACATCCTTACCAATCTGAGCAGCAGCAATCTTCTTGATGGGTTTTTCTGAGTTTTTGGTCAATTTAGGTGATGGTGAGGGGATAATCCCCATCAGGGAGCTTGATTAATAGCTCCCATCCGAGGAGTCTC
>JABEVH010000275.1 GCA_013043915.1 Pseudomonadales bacterium | reverse complement strand
GGCTGTGGCCGCCAGATTTGCCTCCACCGAAGCCTGAACTGACCGCGCCGGCATAGCCCGCTGCCGCTAGACCTCCGCTAGCTGAAGCGGCACTGGAGGTAATCATAGAGCGACTCGTGCCCGCCTCACTGTCACCGCCACGGCTAAGTGTTTTGCCGGGTGCAGATCCACCTTGATCACCAATCATGTCGCGTAAAGAGGATAGCTGATCCAGCCCTTGATCTTTTAGCAATGCAGCAGCCTTTGCTCTGGCTTGCTGAACAGCCATATCACTGTCAGCATGATTGACTGCTGAAACAGGGGGGTGGGTATGAGCAGGATGTACTTCTTGCTGGACAGACTTTTCATGCGTTATTTCAGGAACCTTGGTAGATTCTTTTTTCGTTGTCTTAGGGGGCGCGACTTCCTTAGGTTGAGGTGACTGTACGGTTTCAGGCAGATAGAAGTGGGTATTCATGGCCATATGAACGATCTGTGAGTTCGCTGCTCTGGCATCCATTTGTTCACGCGTTAACTGGGGCACCGGTATATGCGGAATAATCAGGCACAGAATCAGAGCTAGGCCCAGACTGGTGTAAAAAATGCGTTTAAAGCGCAGCTCATCCTGGGGAATGGCGTCCCAGGGCAGCATGCCCTCCCAAGCATGAGAGGAGGAGAGTTTGCTCATGCTGATCCTCCATGTTTGCGTTCAACGGCAAAAGAAATATGTGAAAAATCATTCAATGAACAGGTCACCATGATCTTGCGCAACAGACTGTAGGGAATATGCCGGTCAGCTAAAATATAAATACTGCGTTCTGGTAAGCCTTGGACATTAATTTCAGGGGGTAACTTGCCAGCACGATATTTTAGCTCTTGCCCAAGCGCATTGATGATGCCGGAATTGTCGAGCATGACATCTTTGACGGTGGCAATATGCTGGTTTTCTACAAAAATGTCGGTTGGAGTTATCTGTATGGTCAACGTTTCTTTGGGAAAATCTTGTGCATTGGATTTAGGTAACTGCATATTTTGGTTATTAGGCAAGTGCACCTGATTTTGTGCGTTCACAATTAGAAAGAAGACCAGTACCGTAAAAATATCGATCATGGAGGTCAGCATGATCGTTGCTGGTTTATTGCGCTTGTGGCGACGTAGCAGGCGTAATTGCCTTGGGTCTTTATGGAGCATGATTGCCTCCCTGTATCGGTGCTGGAGGTGCATCACCTAAGGCAATATCAGGAAACAATGCACTATGAATCATGTTGGCACCTACATATTCCTTGAAATAGCGAACGGCATCCATGGTATGGATAAGGTCATCATAGGCCGTATCAGGCAACATCAGAATGGATGCGTCCGTAATGGAGGGATACTGAGTCTTGATTTGCCGCAGGTATGTATTTAGAGCGATGTAATCATGTTGACCCGCCAGGTCAGGTATATCTTTAAGTGGCCCAGTTTGCCTATCTGCGACCAAGAGGTCATGAGGATAAATCATGACTTCCAAAACGAGAGGTTTTTTGGGTTGCACCCCGGCAGCCGCTGCAGCGTTGGCAGGAAGGTTGACCTGAAGTACCGAAACCTCTCTGACTACAGAGCTGATCAACAGAAATGACAACAGCACCACCATCAAATTAATGAATGTGGTGAGGTCTAGTTCAAACTCAGTTTCACGATGTTTGACGCGCATAAGCCAACCGCCTCATTCGCCCTTTTGCTGAGCCAGATTACGCAAAATGTTCATGAATTTGACATTTACCATTTCAAGACTTTCGATAACTTCGTTAGTCTTGGACTGCAAGTAAGAATAGAATAGCATCAGCGGAATAGCTGAAATCAGCCCCAAAGCGGTGGTATTCATGGCCACTGAAACCGATTTTGACAGCAAGTCAGCCTTTTGAGCCGGATCAGCACTTGCGACGGCAGCAAAGGCATCGATAAGCCCCATAATCGTGCCTAGCAATCCAAGCAAAGTTGAAACATTAGCGATTGTAGAAATATAGTTGGTTCTTTTTTCAATACGAGGCATGACTTCCATGAGTCCTTCTTCCAAGGCAAGCTCAACATCTTCCTGCCGACGAGCATTCAGCGCTCTATTGATACCCTGAGTCAAAATACGGGCGATAGGCATGCTGGAGTCTCTTACCAGATCAAGGGCCGCTTTCAGTTGACCTTTACCAAGCAAGGGGTAGATTTCATCCCACAAACGGCTGTTGCTTTTAGTAACACTGCGAAGGAAAAGCCAGCGCTCAAGGCAAATTGCCAGGCCGGCAACCATGGCAAGCAGAATAGGATAAACCCAGATTTCGCCTGCTTGAATAAACTTGATCATATTTTGCAGCATTCCCATGTTTCCACGCCTCCTGATGTTACGAAATTTTGCTTGATTAGAAAGTATCTTGTCTAGTTTTTGGGGGTGGCATCGAGTGCCTTATGAAACTCTATTTCACGTTTTAAAGTTTCTGGATCAAGAGGTTCTAAGGACTCTTGCAATACAGATGATGTTATATCTTCCTTATTTAATTTGGATTCACTCAGGACCCGCCATGGCAGGACATTTGAGGTATTAGGAGCCTCTCGACTTCCCACCACGTTAGTCACGCTGTCTGCCGTTTGGGCAGATGAATTGTTGTCTGGTGTGCTTTTTATGGTAGCCCCCGTCGGGCTAGTGGGGTTTTGTGCCCATGCCCACGGAGCTACCGTTGCAGATATAAACACACCGACTAGGATAGCTGTTTTCATAGGGCTTTTCCTGTTGATGTTGAAGTTGTGCTTGCCTTGGGAAGAGCCGTCCCCGTTCGATGGGCCAGATCAATAATCCAGTGTGCAACTGCAGGATCTGGCGTTAATTGCAGTTCCTGATAACGTTGGTAATGCGCCAAGGCTAGGGGAAGGTCTTGCAAGTACAGTTCAGCTAGTACGGCCAAGTTAAAATGCGCTCGTGCATATTGATCATCCAAGGATAGTGCATGTTCATAGGCCTTGCGCGAGGCATCGAATTTTCCCTGACAACGCAGTGCTGTCCCTAATGCATTCCATGCATAAGGGTTGAGGTTATTGACCTGAACAGCAGCCTCTAGGGCTTTTTCCGCATTCGTGTAGTTGCCCATTTGCAGATAAATGAGTCCTTGGTTAACTAAGGGACCGGAGTATAACGGATTATGGGCTGCAAGATTTTCCATCCGCTGCAGAGCCTGGTTATATTTCTTGTTGCGCATCAGATCCAGAGCTTTGTCATAGGCATCATTGAGAGCAGGAGGTACGATAGGTTTATGCGCATCAACTTTGCTATCAGCTGTGGTTACAAAAAGATAACTTGTTGTTCCCTTGGTTCCGTGGCTCGGGTCCAGGGTATCCATAAGCAGGGGGCCAGGTGGAACGATCGGCTCATGCTGGGTTGTACTGGCTGTCTGCAGGTCAGCTGGCTTGGTTGGTTTGGCTTTATGAGGAGCCTGCATACGTTTCTGGAGTTGCTGCATCAAGTCGTCAGCGTTTACCGTTGAGCTTTGCCCGGCAGGAGGAGTCTGCCTAGGACTTACTGAGGAATGATCAACGGTTGAGCAGGCTGTCAGCAGGCTCAAAATACCAGCGATCGGTAAGCAATAGCGTAGCATGTCATTCCTCAGTAAATGGCAGATACTACCGGTTCAAGTTGTTCCTGCCGGTTGTAGCGGCCCGGAGATAGTTTAGCTAATGCAACAAAACTTTTTCTGACCCAGTCATCATAAAGCCCCTGCCTGACTAAATTTGCATTGGCGGCGAGTACGTGGATAGCCTTGTCATCAAAAGGATCGGCTTGTTCTTCGAGCAGGATATTGTATTGCTCAAGTTCGATGCCACTCAGCCCTGCGGGACGCTCACTGGACATCAAGTCAGCAGCTAGTTGATGATACAGCATGGCTATCTGGAAATTGGCGGCTGTGGTGTATTCCGCTGCGCCATAGGTCAGTATTTGAGCGTACTCGTCCAAAGCCTTTTTCATGGCCTCTTTTTTGGGAGGTAACGATTGTTTTAGCGGTTGGCTCAGCGTTATCGATTTGAAAGCATCAAAATCAGGTTGTGCAAGCCTAAAAGCAGCCATGGCGGCAAGGTAACGGGTTCTTATTGTTCCCTCGCTCCCTGCTTGGTTATTGGTGTTAATCAACTCATGCAACCAATGATCAACCTGATCGGTATCTTGAAGTTTATCATAATACTGGAGTAAATGATTTTCTGCTTCAGCAAGGTCGGTGGCAGGGTGTTTAAAGGTATCAACGTATTTGGTGTAAAGCAGTGAGGCCTTGTCTGGTTGATGAGCTTGGGAACTCAGGTCAGCAGCATGTAGCAAGGATTCACGCGCCAACTCGGGATTAGATTGTAGATTCTGGTCAGCAATTTTTTCAAATTCGCTGGCAGCTGCTGAATAATTCCTTGTTTTCTCATAGGCTAGTCCAAGTTTAGCTGACATGGTTTTATTCAACTCATGATCAGGGAACTGGCGACGGAATGATTCCAGAATTGGAATGGCACTAGCATACTGCCCATCATTTAAGAGCAGCGTAGCTGCATCAAACTCAGCCAGAGGGTGTAGGGGGGACTGAGGCACAACCTCACCAACACGCATATAAGCACGAACAGCTTGACTGGTGTCATGTACCTGCTGCCAGTGTGAGGCCTGTTTGTAAATAGAAGCAGCCAATCGTTCCTGATAGTTTTTTCGTTCATCATCGCTAAGCAGAGGGCTATCATAACTTAGCACTTTGTTGTAAGAAATTTCAGCTGCTTCTGCCTGTCCCAAATCAAATTGCCCATCAGCGATCACCTTCCAGGCTTGCAAAGACTGCTTTTCAGGGGCGGGTGGTTGTAAATGGGCCAATATCTCTGCAGTGGCGATGGC
>JABEVH010000019.1 GCA_013043915.1 Pseudomonadales bacterium | reverse complement strand
TTTATTGAGTCTCAGGTCTATCAGGGTGTTGTAGAAAATACAGCCTGTGAGCAGGCGGCACGTATGGTGGCAATGAAGTCAGCCACCGACAATGCGGGTGAACTGATAACCTCGATGCAGCTGGTGTATAACAAGTTGCGGCAGGCGGCCATCACGCAAGAAATTTCGGAAATTGTGGGCGGCGCGGCAGCTGTTTAAGCCGGTCGTACGACCAGATTATTGATTGTAGAGGATCCAACATGAGCTCAGGCAAGATTGTGCAAATCATTGGCGCGGTTATCGACGTCGAGTTCGCTCGCGACGTTGTACCCGCTGTCTATGATGCCTTGAAGGTTGAAGGTGCAGCCACGACCCTGGAAGTCCAGCAGCAACTGGGTGATGGCGTGGTTAGAACCATTGCCATGGGTTCCACCGAGGGACTCAAGCGCGGTTTGTCCGTGCACAATACCGGCGCACCCATTCAGGTTCCGGTAGGCATGGAGACCCTGGGTCGTATCATGGATGTGTTGGGGAATCCGATTGATGAAGCAGGTCCCATCGGTGAAAAGAGCCGCTCTTCCATCCACCGCAAGGCACCTAGCTATGCGGAACAGTCAGGAGGCACCGAGCTGCTGGAAACCGGTATCAAGGTTATCGACTTGCTCTGTCCTTTTGCCAAGGGTGGTAAAGTAGGCTTGTTCGGTGGCGCCGGTGTAGGCAAAACCGTGAACATGATGGAATTGATTAACAACATCGCCAAAGCTCACTCAGGGTTATCGGTGTTTGCCGGTGTGGGTGAGCGTACCCGTGAAGGCAATGACTTCTACCATGAAATGAAAGACTCCAACGTCCTTGAGAAAGTGGCGATGGTGTATGGTCAGATGAATGAGCCTCCGGGAAACCGTCTGCGCGTGGCACTGACCGGTTTGACCATGGCTGAGTATTTCCGCGACGAGAAAGATGCCGACGGCAAAGGACGCGATGTTCTGCTGTTCGTCGACAATATCTACCGCTACACCCTGGCAGGCACCGAAGTATCAGCCTTGCTGGGCCGTATGCCTTCAGCTGTGGGCTATCAGCCAACATTGGCTGAAGAAATGGGCGTCTTGCAGGAGCGCATCACCTCAACACGCTCAGGCTCGATCACATCCATCCAGGCCGTCTATGTGCCCGCCGATGACTTGACCGACCCATCACCCGCCACCACATTTGCTCACCTGGATGCCACCGTCGTATTGTCGCGTGATATCGCAGCCCTGGGTATCTATCCTGCTGTGGATCCTCTGGATTCTACATCCCGCCAGCTCGATCCTCTGGTGATAGGTCAGGAACATTATGATGTGGCTCGCGGCGTGCAGTCTGTACTGCAACGTTACAAGGAACTGAAAGACATCATCGCCATTCTGGGTATGGATGAACTTTCAGAAGAAGATAAGTTGTTGGTATACCGTGCGCGTAAGATTCAGCGCTTCTTGTCACAGCCTTTCCACGTGGCTGAAGTATTCACGGGCTCACCAGGTAAATACGTTTCCCTGCGTGATACCATCCGAGGTTTCAAGGGAATCCTAGCGGGTGAACATGACAATTTGCCAGAACAGGCGTTCTACATGGTAGGTTCCATTGAGGAAGCGGCTGAAAAAGCCCGTTCCATGGCATAACAGAGGCCTAACATGAGCAAGTCAGTGGCAGTCAGCATCGTCTCGATGAAGGGCATGATGTTTGAAGGACAGGCACAATTCCTGGTTGCCCACGGGGCCCAGGGCGATGTCGGCATCACAGCCGGCCACGCCGCTCTGCTCACGCAGCTGCTGCCAGGGCCTGTGCGCGTCCAGCATGATGGACAGGAAGACGTATTTTACGTATCGGGCGGCATGATGGAGGTGCAGCCTCACCGTATTACTATTCTGGCAGACAATGCAGTGCGAGCCGCTGACCTTGACGCCGCTGCTGCCGAGCAGGCCCATCGCCACGCTGAACAGGTACTGACCGAGCAGCGCGATGACATGAACATGTCCAAGGCACTTGAGCATCTTGCACGCGCCACGGCAGAGTTGCGTACCTTGAACCAGTATAAGAACCGTGCAGGACGCGGTTAAGCGTAAAACGGGTCACCCCTACGGGCTGAACGTTTAGAAGTGTCAAAGGGGGAGGAGGCGAGTACTCTTCCCCTTTTTAATGAACTCTCTGTTATTCTCATACCGATACCCGTGAGACTATCGCATGTCACTCAACATCGTTATTCTGGCTGCCGGTAAAGGCACACGCATGAAGTCCGACTTGCCCAAGGTTTTGCAACCTTTGGCGGGTAAACCCTTGCTGAGCCATGTGGTTACCTTGGCCAAGTCCCTGAATCCAAGCAGCACCTTGGTTGTGTATGGGCACGGCGGCGATCACGTTCAGGCTAGCATGGCAGATGTGGCGCTGGAGTGGGTGGAGCAAGCCAAGCAACAGGGCACAGGTCAGGCAGTACAATGTGCGCTGCCTAAATTACCTGCTCAGGGTAAGACGCTTATTCTTTATGGTGATGTGCCCCTGACCCAAAGTAGTAGTCTGGATACTCTCATCACAGCAGCCAGTGAGACGGGGTTTGCCCTAATGACCGTGAGTCTTGAACATCCTGCTGGATACGGCCGTATCGTGCGTGAAAAAGGCAAGGTGGTCCGTATTGTGGAACATAAGGATGCCAGCGCTGAGGAACGGGCCATTGATGAAGTTAATACCGGCATACTGTGTGTAGACAACGCGTTACTGCATACCTACCTGCCACGCTTAACCAATCACAATGCGCAAGGTGAATACTATCTGACCGACCTGGTGGCTATGGCTTATGCCGATGGCATAGCCATAGCCACCCGACAACCTGCAGCCGTATGGGAAGTCGAGGGGGTCAACGATAAACTGCAGCTGGCTAACCTGGAGCGTGTATGGCAGGCCGAGCAGGCGCGAAGGCTGATGTTAGGGGGGCTTACCCTGCTGGATCCCGCTCGCTTTGATCTGCGTGGCTCGTTGCAACATGGAACAGATTGCAGCATTGATATCAATGTCGTGATCGAAGGTAAGGTTATACTCGGGAAGGGTGTGCGTATCGGTGCAGGTTGCCATTTGCGTGATGTGCACATCGGTGATCATAGTGAGATCAGGCCTATGAGCATCCTGGAATCAGCTCAAGTGGCTGAAGACTGTGTTGTTGGGCCTTACGCGCGATTGCGACCCGGAGCCCAGCTGGCTGACAAGGTTCATATAGGTAATTTTGTAGAAATTAAAAATACCTGTCTGGGTCTGGGCAGCAAAGCAAATCATTTGAGCTATATTGGCGATGCTACGGTAGGTTCTCACGTGAACTTAGGAGCAGGCACCATCACATGCAACTATGACGGCATCAACAAATTTCAGACGCTGATCGGTGATGGGGCGTTTATAGGGAGCAATAACTCGCTGGTGGCTCCAGTATCCATAGGTAAAGCAGCGACTACAGGGGCAGGTTCGGTCATCACCAAAGATGTCCCCGATGATCAACTTGCCATAGCACGTACACGCCAGCAAACGGTGCCTGGCTGGAAGCGCCCGAAGCGTCAGGATTAATACAGGACAATATCTATGTGTGGAATCGTTGGTGCCCTCGCCAAACGCAATGTAACTTCTATCTTGCTGGAAGGTCTGAAGCGCCTTGAGTACCGTGGTTATGACAGTGCGGGCATTGCCATTCTCAATGAGGGGCAGATACACCGCGTACGCCGTGTGGGTCGTGTCTCTGAAACGGAAGCTGCAGCCAAGTCCGAAGGCATACAGGGTCACCTCGGTATAGGACATACACGCTGGGCTACTCATGGTGGGGTTACCGAACCAAATGCTCACCCTCATGTTTCCGGTGAGTTGATAGCCGTGGTGCATAACGGCATCATTGAAAACCATGAGAATAAGCGTGAAGAACTTAAATCTTTGGGTTATGTGTTTACCTCGCAGACTGATACGGAAGTTATCGCCCACCTGATACATGCTCACTACCTCAAACTCAAGGATCTGCTCAGTGCTGTTCAGGCGGCCACGCAAGAACTGATCGGAGCGTATGCCATAGCTGTCCTGGCTGCAGACCGAAAAGATGAGCTGATATGTGCTCGTATGGGCTGTCCACTTCTGGTAGGACTGGGAGATGGCGAATTTTTTGTGGCCAGTGATGTCTCGGCCATACTCTCTGAAACCCGGCGCGTCATCTTTTTGGAAGAAGGTGATGTGGTTCAAATGACCTTGCAAGGTAAGCAGGTCTATAACCACCTGGGTCAGAAGGTGGAGCGGCCTGTGCATACCAGTGATGTGTCACTAGCCTCGCTGGAGCTGGGACCCTACAGCCACTTCATGCAAAAGGAAATTCATGAACAGCCCCAGGCCATAGCCGATACCATCGATAGCATCCTGGAGCAGGGATTTTCACCCTTGCTGCTGGGCGACAAGGCCGAATCTCTGCTGCGCGAATGTACAGGTGTTCAAATCATCGCCTGCGGAACCAGCTTTTATGCAGGCAATATTGGCCGCTATTGGCTGGAAGGCATTGCAGGTTTGCCTTGTCAGGTGGAAATAGCCAGCGAATACCGTTATCGTGATGTCGTGGTCGATCCTAAGCATCTGTTGGTAACCATCTCGCAGAGTGGCGAGACCCTGGATACCATGGAGGCCTTGAAGTTTGCGCAAAGCCGCGGATTAAAAACGGCGCTGTCCATTTGCAACGTACCTGAAAGCGCCATACCCAGAAAATCACAACTGGTTTTTCACACTCGTGCAGGAGCCGAGATTGGGGTGGCTTCCACCAAGGCGTTCACCACGCAACTGGTGGGACTCTTTGCCCTGACCGTGATTCTAGCGAAAATGCGTGGGCGAATCAGCCCCGAGCAGGAAGCTGCCTATCTGGATGACCTCCGACATTTACCCGGCAGCGTTCAGCATGCCTTGAACCTGGAACCGCAGATTCATGCCTGGGCTGAAAAATTTGCCCGCAAAGATCATGCATTATTTTTAGGACGCGGTGTGCACTATCCCATTGCGATGGAAGGTGCACTTAAACTGAAGGAAATCACCTATATCCATGCAGAAGCCTATGCCGCTGGGGAACTTAAACACGGTCCCCTGGCTCTGGTTGATGATGGCATGCCGGTGGTGGTCATCGCCCCCAACGATGCCCTCTTGGAAAAGCTCAAAAGCAATATGCAAGAAGTCAGGGCCAGAGGCGGGGAACTCTTTGTCTTTGCCGACCAGGATAGCCACTTTACCGATTCTGAAGGCGTGCATGTCATACGTACACCACGACATACCGGCGTACTGTCCCCGGTAGTCCATGCCATCCCGGTTCAGCTGCTGGCTTATCATACGGCCCTGGCACGTGGAACCGATGTTGATAAACCAAGGAACCTGGCCAAGTCTGTGACTGTCGAATAACAACTTGAATTATAAGGTATTTTTTTGTGGGATGAAAATAAAGTATCATCCATGAAAATAAAGTTTCATAGTAACTGCTCACCCCCCCTATGGCTGAATATCACCTGATAGCGCCATTTGGATAGCGACGAGAGGATTGTGCCCCTTGCTTGCCATCGATTGCAGATAA
>JABEVH010000274.1 GCA_013043915.1 Pseudomonadales bacterium | reverse complement strand
CTGTTTGAACTTATACAGTATCTTCCTAATACGGCCAGCGTATATAAGAAGCCTTTGCTGCTAGTTCCTCCCTGGATCAACAAATTCTATGTACTCGATCTACGGGCTGACAATTCCTTGGTGAGGTTTGCTCGTGATCAGGGGCATACGGTGTTTATGGTTTCATGGGCCAATCCTGGCCGAGCTAGCCGCAGCATAGGCATCAATGATTACATGCAAAGAGTCCTGCTTAAGGCTCTGGATGTGATGCGCGACCTGACGGGAGAGCCTGATGCCAATGTCGTCGGCTACTGCGCGGGAGGCATATTGCTGGCTATCACCCTGGCTTGGTTGGCAGGGCGTGGAGAATCTTCACGCATTGCCTCAGCCACGCATCTGACCTCGCTCTTTGATTTCAGTGATGCCGGTGATATCGGTGTTTATCTGGATGATTTTATCGTTAAGGCACTGGAACAAGAACTGGATCGGCAGGGTGTGCTGGATGGCCGCATGCTGTCGGTAACCTTCAGCATGCTGCGGGAAAATGATCTGTACTGGAATTACTTCATACAAAACTATCTTAAGGGCGAGCGACCGATCCCTTTTGATATGCTGTACTGGAATACGGACAGCACCAATGTGCCTGCCAAGGTACATAAGTTTTTCTTGCGCCAGCTCTATGTCGATAACTTGTTGCGTGAACCGGGTGGTGTTTCTGTAGCAGGGACGCCTATAGATCTGCGTCAGGTGACTACGCCAGCCTTTATTCTGGCCACCCAGCAGGATCATATCGCCAAGTGGCAGGGATGCTATGTGGGTACGCAGCTTTATCGCGGTCCAGTGGAGTTTGTCCTCGGCGAATCAGGTCATGTGGCAGGTGTGCTTAATGCGCCACAAGGGCGCTACGGCCATTACCGACACACCTCCCTGCCGCCTTCGGCACAGACTTGGTTTGCCGAAGCTACCTTGTATCCAGAAAGCTGGTGGTTGGCTTGGCAACGTTGGATTGAACCGTGGGCGGGAGATCAGGTCCCCGCTCGCAGCCCTCAAAAGGATCTCGGAGATGCTCCCGGTAGCTATGTCTTGGTTTCCGCTACACAAGCGCTTATGGGAGAAACTGAGTGACATCAACGTTTGGTAAAATTCAACCCCACGACCGCGAGAATCCCCTCGCTTTCCGTAGACCACAATCTTTTCAGTGGTAGACATGGGGAGGTTTAGTGGTGGACACTATTGCATTGATGGGGCTAAACCTAGGGTCTAGCCCTGAAACCGATGCGGTTCATCGGATGAGGCTCTTTTAGGCCACCTAAAATTGGCCTGAAATGACACATGCTTGGCCCGGCATCCTCTAACCAAAACCAATCCGGCACTTTAGCATGAAGGCTACTGAAGGCGGCTTATGGGAGGAGGATGTGATGGCAACCGAATTACTCGATATGATCATAGTAGGTGCCGGTTTGTCGGGAATAGGTGCTGCCTGGCATTTGCAAAACCAGTGTCCAGGCAAAAGTTACGCCATCCTTGAAGCGAGGGAGCATTTGGGGGGGACATGGGATCTGTTTCGTTATCCAGGCATTCGTTCGGATTCTGATATGTATACCCTGGGCTATAACTTTAAACCTTGGGTCAACCCCAAGAGCATTGCTGACGGCCCTTCCATACGAGCTTATATCGAAGAAACAGCTCGGGAAAATGGCATAGATCGGCGCATACGTTATAGCCAGCGCGTCATATCAGCATCCTGGTCCAGTGAGCATGCCTATTGGACCCTGGAAGTTCAGGAAATTGCCAGCGGGACGACTCATGAACTACGTGCACGATTCCTGCAGATGTGTACCGGTTACTACAACTACGCGCATGGTTATACCCCGGAATTTACCGGTCGCAACAAATTCAAGGGAACGTTTATTCATCCGCAACATTGGCCAGTAGATCTGGATTATTCCGGTAAACGCATTGTGGTCATCGGTAGCGGTGCCACAGCGGTAACACTGGTCCCTGCCTTAACTGATAAAGCTGCGCATGTGACCATGCTGCAACGCTCTCCAACCTATGTAGCGACTGTGCCTGGCAAGGATGTCATCTCTAACCGGCTACGCAAGTTTTTGCCTGAAAAGCTGGTCTATCATATGGCCAGAACCCGGAATGTCGGCCTGCAAATGCTGGTCTACCGCCTCAGCAAGGAAAAACCTCAGGTTGTTCGTCGCCTCTTGCTGATGCAAGCACGTCGCCAATTGGGCAAGGATGTCGATATGCGTCATTTCAGCCCACACTACAATCCCTGGGATGAAAGGCTGTGCGCGGTACCGGACGGAGATCTGTTTAAGGTACTGCGTTCAGGTCGTGCTTCGGTGGTCACTGACCAGATAGAGACTCTGACTGCGCGTGGAATTACATTAAAATCAGGTCAAACACTGGAAGCCGACATCATTATTTCAGCCACAGGACTGGATTTGCAGCTTATGGGGGGGGCCAGGTTAGTGATCGACGGTGAAGTTGTCGACATGTCCCGTACCATGAATTACAAGGGTATGATGTTTAGTGATATTCCCAACTTGGCTATGGTCTTCGGTTATACCAATGCTTCCTGGACCTTAAAGGCTGATCTGACTAGTGAATATATCTGCCGCCTGATCAAGCATATGGATAAGGTAGAGATGCGCCAGTGTACCCCCCGTAACCATGATTCGGATGTCGTTGCGGTACCCTTTCTTGACTTAGCCTCAGGCTACATTCAGCGTGCTATGGAAAAGTTTCCCAAACAGGGAAACAAAGCACCGTGGAAGCTATACCAGAACTACGTTAAGGACCTGGCCAGTCTGCGTTTTGCCTCGGTGGATGATGGTGTTATGGAATATAGTCATCCAGTACATCGGCAACAGAGCCACCGTGCCCGCGCGCCAGCTTAAAGCTCAGGATCAGGGGTTGAGCTGCGGGTATTGTGCCAGCAGCTGATCTCGCATTTGCTGGATACGCTTTAGCTTTTCTTCCCCAACTGCCAGCCGGTCTGGCGGTATGCCTTGGTCAAGGCCTTGCTGGATTTCCCCTTGAATTTTAGGAATTTCAGTGGAGGAAGCATTGACAAAACTGGCATAAGTTTTAAGGTTCTGGCGTTGCTCATAACTGGCATAGGCTTTGGGGTCGGCAAGTTCAGCTGCGGTGGGTGGCTCTGTGGTTTCGGGAACACGCCGCAGCGGAGGTGTGCGCGCGTCGCCGTGTTCATGCGCCCAGCGCATACTTAAAAGTGCCGAGCGACTCTGATCTACCTGGATGGGTGAAGTCAAAGCAGGTTTGGCCACCTTGAGAGGTGGCACGGACCCGGGCAACATGGTGAGGGTTCGATGAGCAGGTACTGCATCGTTATCGGTAGACACCGTATCGAAGGAATGGTCACTGAGATAAACCACGAGTGTGGTGCTAATCCCGGCAAGCAGCAAGAGCCATTTCACCATGATAGTCCCTCAGCTTGCAAGCTAGGGTCTACATGAATATCAGCTTGTTGAACCAACTGCTTAACCAAGGTTTGAAATGCAGCTTGACCTTCGCGTTTGGCCAGGATCTGTGCTACTTCGAAGTGTACACTAGGACCATCTTCCTGCTGAAAACCATCTTGTCGTGCAACGACCTTGACCAGTTCCCATACAGGATGGGTAGGGTCCCCAGGAGCAAGAATAGGACGAATTTCAGCGCCAGGAGACTGGGTTAAGGCGACTTGGGTTAACCAGTCAGCATGCCCGGATTCATCATGCTGTAGCCACCCTAAATCACCACCAGCAGCGGCATCTGCTGCAGTTGAATTTGCTTTGGCCAGTGCCGCAAAATCAGCACCATGCGCAAGTCGAGCAACCAGTGCATCTGCGAGCTTCTGACTGTTTACGCGAATGTGCATGGCGTGAACTTGGTTAATGCGCTGGAATTGATTACGATGCGCCACATAGTAGCTATGAATATCCGCATTCGTGATGTGGCTAGCCAAATTAGCGAGGTAAGATGAACCTTCATCTAGGTCGGGCAGCATACCCATAATACCCCGTAGAGCATCAGCACGTGATTTATCCTCCAACGCCATCTGTAGAACCTTGAGGTCCATAGCTGTCATGCCAGAGTGTATTTTTACCCAGTCTTGAACAAAGCGTATGGAAAGTAACTCAAGCGCTTGATGTTTTAGGTAGTTGGTATCGTTCTGAAAGAGTGACATGCGTCCCTGCACGTTTTCACGTATATAGACATCATAAAGGGTGATGTGCGCAAGGGCTCCACCGGGAAAACGGTAATCAAGCAAAGGTACTTGCTTAGCCAGCTGCTCTCCTGCAGCGGTTAGGTCATACCCCATCATCAGATGATCTGGTTTTACAAAGATGACGGCCTGTTGTTGAGGGCTCAGATTATGGGTCTTCACCACGCAGCTGATCAGTCGATGTTGCGGCAAGGCCTGGACAGCATCAGCCAGGGGTTTGCGGTAAGCGACACGCAGCGTGGACATCACTTCGTTTTCAATCGTGATGTCATGCGGAAATGCGACGCGTTGCCCTGGATCCAGATCTGCTGCTGAGAAATGTTTGAGCGCATAATCAGCAAGCAAATGATCAAGTAGGACACGCGATATCACGTGAGCTCGGTCGATGGTGGGTTGCTTGTAGCGCGCCACATCAGCAAGGCGATCAACCAGCTGCAGACTTAATTCCTCTTGCTGCATGCTTGCCAGCAGTCCGGGGGTATTGAGATCGTAGTGAACTGAGGCACTGCAGACCCTGGTCAAAATGACCAAGGCTAGCAGTGAGACAGCACGATTAAAGCCGTAGGGCAGCACGATTGAGCACCGTTACAACATAGGCAATAGCATGCGGGATCATGATGCGACCCACTTTCAGTCGATCATTGTAATCAGTCGAGCTTAGGACCAGACCACCTTGTGCGTAGGCGATATCAGCACTTTGCGTCACCAGAGCGCGTATATCGGTATCCGTGGGCTGCAAGGGTGTCAAGTCATTCAGCGCCTGAGTTACCAAATTGGGATCATCCAGCTGATTGTAGTTGCTATCGACCCAGCTTTCCCAGCCATAGTGGTTTAACGACGATGTGGTCCACACATGATGAGGTTGTGTTTGGTCACAATGTAAAGCATAGCCCAGTGTTTGCACGGTAGGTTGGGTCAGGAACTGTTGGAACCAATAATTCAGCAGGTTAGAGATAGGCTGGAATGGAGCTTGTTGGAAACCGTTGTACATAGATACATCAGAGTAGCCGCCCATGCGGTAGTGTGCCTCGGTAATACCATAGCTATTGTAGCGGCTACCATCTCCAAACCATCCCGAGAGACCACCAGGGCCGTCATCCAGGTAATCTCCATAGAGCCAGGAGGCGGCTAGGTCATCGACCGAACCCCAAACAGTCAATTTGGCGTAGTTGTAACCGCCGTAGGGATTGCCATGTACATCAGGCCCTTGGGTGTGATTCTGGAAATGCCAGTAAACAGTATAGTTGATAAGGCTGGAGGTTGCTCCCCAAATAGGAGCTAGCTCACATTCTCCGGTTATGGCACCGCAAATATAGGTATCAGAAAAATTATCAACATCTGAAGCGGACTGGGCCAGTACTTGAGTAAACTGGTCCATAGTGTAGCCAGCATGCTCTACCCCAGCTTGAAGCTGAGCATAGTTGGTGGTTGAAGGGTGCGTGGCCATGTAGGCTACGGCATCTTTAACGATATTCATGTGAGTTTTTGACCACCAAGCCTGCGCTGACATAGTCACTGAAGTTAATAAGGCTGCCGTGCAGGTAGCCAGAACCTTGCCTTTCATCGTCTCCGTCCTCCCAAGGAAGTGCAACTATTGTTGTTATCGGGCATTTCTCTCCCAACGCCCACCGATAACATAGCCACAAAAACAGACAGTGTCAGGGACAAAATATGACAAGCAATCGTCAATTACTGACAAAGTATCAATTTGCGATAAAGAGTAATATTAACAAGGGCAGCGTTTGATAGTTCCGCTACCATAGCGTGATGATTGGCGTTGCATAAAAAAGGCCTGCTCGGACATGACAGGTTCTCCAGGGTGTGCAGCCTGTCGATGTTGATAATAAGCCTGATAATCAGGGGCCCCAATCAGAGCCCGGATCAGGCGCCGTACATAATCAAGTTGATGAATGAACATGGGCGGCTTCCAGATCAGAACGTGACATGTAAGCGGTCTCGTGTGCACTGGGCTGAGTGCTTGACCAGATCTTTAATATGACACGCAGACTAGCCAGAACCATACCCAGCACCAGGGTTGAAAAGAAAGCACACAAGATAAAATCCACACGGTCATTAAACAGGATCTGTTGCATCTGAGGTAGAGACTTTGCTGGTGCCAGCAGCTGATGATGAGACAGCGCCCAATTAAGTCGGCTGGCATGGGCAAGAAAGCCGATGGCTGGATTTGAGGAGAACATTTTTTGCCAGGCAGCTGTCAGCGTGGTGAGCAACACCCAGAAGGCAGGGAAGGCGATAACTGCAAGAAATCGCTTTTTTTGCATGCGAATAAGAATGACACAGCCCAATAACAAAGCCATGCCAGCCAGCATTTGGTTGGCAATGCCAAATAGCGGCCACAAGGTATGGATGCCCCCTAGGGGATCTTTAACGCCGGTGATCAGGAAATAGCCCCAAGCTCCTACAAATAGGCAAGTAGCCACCAGGTTACCGACCCATGAACGGGTATTGCCCCATGCAGGTATGGCATGACCGAGAATATCCTGCAGCAAGAAACGCCCCACACGCGTACCGGCATCGACAGTGGTCAAGATAAACAAGGCTTCAAAGAGTATGGCGAAGTGATACCAGAAAGCCATCATGTGCAGGCCTGTAATACCAGATAGAATCTGGGCCATGCCTAGCGCCAGAGTTGGTGCCCCACCAACTCGGGAAAGCAAGGAGGTTTCACCAACAGCATGTGCAGTCTGTATCAGGGTATCCGGGGTAATCACAAAACCCCAATGACTGATAACCTGAGCGGCTGATTGGACATCATGACCCAGGATGGAGGCAGGCGCATTCATGGCGAAGTAAACACCAGGATCCAGGGTACTGGCCGCAATGAGAGCCATCATGGCAACAGCAGATTCAGTCAGCATAGCACCATAGCCTATCGGGCGGATATGAGACTCCAGCTGCAGCATGCGTGGCGTGGTGCCTGAACTGACTAAGGCATGAAAGCCGCTGACTGCACCACAGGCAATGGTGATAAAAAGGAATGGAAAAACAGTGCCTGGAAAGACGGGACCCTGACCGTTGATAAACTGGGACAGGGCAGGCATGCGCAAGGGTGGCAGCATAATCAGGATGCCGAGGGCCAGGGCAATGATGGTTCCAATTTTAAGAAATGAGCTCAAATAGTCACGCGGTGCAAGTAGCAACCAGACGGGCAGCACAGAAGCTGCTACCGCATAGACCATGAGCCCTTTGGCCAGCGTCATGGCTGACAGGGTAAACCAAGTTGCCGTCACAGGATGAGCTGCAACCCAACCACCTGCGACAATGGCAAGCAACAACATGAGGACACCAAAGATAGAGATTTCCAGCACGCGACCTGGACGCAGGTAACGTAAATACAACCCCATAAACAGGGCGATAGGCAGAGTCGTGACCAGCGTAAATGTACTCCAGGGAGAAATCGACATCGCTTTTACCACCACCAGAGCAAGCACAGCCAGTAAGATGATGGTGATAGCCAAAATCCCGAAACTGGCCATTAATCCGGCAGCGGGTCCTACTTCAGTGCGTATCATTTCCCCCAGCGACTGCCCATCTCGGCGTGTCGAAAAAAACAGGATAGTCATATCTTGAACGGCGCCGGCGAAGACTACGCCTGCCAGGATCCACAAGGTGCCAGGAAGGTAGCCTAACTGTGCTGCCAGCACCGGTCCTATGAGAGGGCCTGCTCCGGCTATGGCTGCAAAATGATGCCCAAAAAGCATGCCACGAGATGTGGGTACATGATCCAAGCCATCTTCGTGGCGGTAGGCAGGCGTCAGGCGCCTATCATCAAGACCAAGGACATTATGAGCTATAAATAGGCTGTAATAGCGGTAGGCGAGCATGAAAACGCTGAGCGCTGCGATGACCAGCCAAGCAGCACTGATGGACTCGCCTCGGGCCAAAGCTATATGTGTAAAGGCCCATGTGCCTGCCAACACACTCACCAAACTTATCCATGCTCTCATACCAGATGCTCCTTATAAAATTATACATATCATAACCTAAGCATGTCCGGATATCGGGTGATGGTAGATAAAATCCAATCCGGGGGGAGGGTGACGATCATGAAGACTAACCCACCCACCTAGGCGCCTGGCAGCATCAGCGACGATGGCGAGTCCAAGACCACTGCCATGCTCAGAGGATTGGACTAGGCGATAGAAAGGCTGAAATACAGTAAATTTTTCAGCATCGGGAATGCCGGGGCCATTATCCATGATATGCAGCCGAATTTCCTTTTCATCACTTTCCACCCAAATGCTGACTTCACTGTCATGCGGGCTATAGCGAAGTGCATTATCCAGGGCATTGCCTAACAGGATATCCAGTGAAAAGGCATCACCCCATAACGTAGGTAAGTCATCAGCATCCAAGGCCAATTCAATACCACGCTGTTCAGCCATGGGGATCATGCGTGCTAGCATGTCCGCCAGGAACACCGATAGATCAATGGGTTCTACCTTGCTAACGGCTGCTTGCTGTCGACTATGATTTAATAGCTGTTCAGCACTGCGCCTGGCACGATCCAAGCCTGCACGCAATATGTCCAGCCGCTCTTTCACTTGGGTCAATTGGGTAGCATTAGCCAGGTTCTCAGCTTGTAGGCTCAAGGCGGTCAAAGGACTGCGCAACTCATGGGCAGCTGCAGCCAAAAACCGTAGTTGCACGTCGCGCAGGGCATGTTCTCGTTGCAAAAGCTCCGAAATGGCATTGAGAAATGGTTGTAGCTCAGTGGGTGCCTGAATCAAAGGAAGTTGTGAAGGAATATCATGAGCCTGAGCTAGCTGCCAACCAAGCTGACGCATGGGGTTGAACTGGGAGCGTACCAAGGCAGCTGAAATTAATCCAAGCAGAGGCATCAGGATCAACCAGGGAGCCAGTGCAGAGAGCGCAGTAACACGTGCAGTATGATCACGTAGCGTGGTTTTCTGAGCCACAGCCAGCTTGAGAGCCCGCCGTTGCAGGACAAAAACACGCCATGTGATGCCACGATCTTCAAGCGTGTGAAAACCGGTGTTGACTTGAGGGGTCAGATGCAGCGGTGCAGGTCCAGATTCAGGCAATCGGGTTGCAAATACTTCACCATCGACGGGATGAGTTAGCCAATGCGCCTGCCCATTGGCAGCAAGATCATCGATATCAATCAGGGAAGCTGCTAGTTTTAAGGCATTGTCCTGCATGACTTCAGCCTGAACAAATGCCTGTTGGTAAGCTAAGGCTCCTGCCAGTAACCCTGCGACCAGCATCACACTAAGCAGGCCTAGGATCAGTCGGCCCTGAAGAGACTGAATCAGCATCGAGGAATAAACCAGCCGACACCGCGTACATTACGGATGGCTGTAGTAGAGCCTAATTTTTTTCGGATGCCATGTATCAGTACATCGATGGTGTTGCTCTCTGCACTGGTGTCCCAGCCGTAGACAGCCTGCTCAATGGCTTCACGAGTATGCAAGTGTCCGGGATGCAATGCCAGGGTGCGTAGCAGCGCAAATTCATGACCTGTCAATGCAATACGCTGTCCTTGGGTAACAATCTCCTGGCTGGCAGGATCCAGTTGCCAGGCCCCTGCATCAAGTAAGGCATGTGCAGATCCGGCACGGCGTCGTTGTACGGCACGCAATCGCGCTAGTAATTCCTGCAGAGCAAAAGGTTTGACCAAGTAATCATCAGCGCCAGCATCAAGACCTGCAACCCGGGCAGCAATATCATCGCGAGCTGTCACAATGATGACAGGCAACTCATGGCCCTTCAGTCTGAGCTGGCGTAGCATGTCCAGGCCATCAGCATCAGGTAGGGAGAGATCCAGCAACATGGCTTCATAGATGCTTGAGTCCAGCAAAGCGAGCAGGTGATGGGCATCGCGTTGCCAATCAACGGCGTAAGCTGCATCTTGCAACGCAGTTACGATGGCGTTGCCAATCATGGCATCATCTTCAACGAGCAACAGTGTCATGGCTCCGGCTCCTGATCAGATGATACAGAGCCGGCATGACCAACAGGGCCAGCGGTAACTGGACCAGCAGACCACTGATAATGGCAATGGCCAGGGGTTGCTGCATGGCAGAACCTTCACCCCAGGCCATGGCCAGCGGCAGAAGAGTCAGGATTGCTGTCAGCGTGGTCATGGTAATGGGCCGTAAACGTTGAACTCCAGCTTGAACCAGTCGCAGTTCCAGGGTCTGGGTTTCGGGTAGGCTGGTAAACTCACTGAAATAAAAGATACCCACTTCCGTCACAATGCCGACCACCATGGTCATGCCCATCATGGATGAAATATTAAGCTCGGTACCAGAGAGCCATAGTCCGGTAAAGACGGCAGACATGGCCAGTAAGGGCGTGCTTAACATGCACAAAGCGACGGTAAAATTTTCATAAAGGAACAAAAGCAAGCCAAAAACCAGCGCTACGGCAGCAGCCATAACCAGCAGTAGTCCATGAAAGGCCAGTTGTTGTTGCGCGTAGAGTCCTCCAAGCTGGAAATAGTAGGCACGCGGCCAGAGACCTGGCATTTTAAGCCTATGCTGAACATCGACCAGTGCCGACCCCATATCGCGACCGCTGATACGGGCTGTGACTGCCAACATACGTTTAAGGTTGTCCCTGTTAATTTGCGCTTGCCCTTGATCTGCCTGTAAGACGGCGACTTTATCTAGAGGTATCCAGTAACCTTGAGGTGTATGCAGCAAAAACTTAGCCAAGTGTACATCGCTATCCGTCAGCGCCCGGTTCATCCAGACCCGAACATTCCACATGCGTGGCCCAACCGGAATCTGTGACACCACATCCCCCCCTAAGGCGGTGTGAATCTGCTGATAAATAGCATCAGGGGTTAACCCAGCCAGCGCAGCACGTGTGGGGTCGACCACGACATTCAGGGCATCTCCTGAGGGATTGATACCGTCACGAACATCAACAATGCCCGGTATCGAGCGCAACCTAGCAGTGACCTGGTGAGCTAGGGATGCCAGCACTTTGGGGTCATCACCATAAATCTTGACTTCGATGGGTTGAGGCACAGCGGTCAGGTCACCGATCAGGTCCTCCATCAGTTGTGACATCTCCGTCTCAATACCAGGAATAGTAGTCGATATCTGTTGACGCAACTCATCCATAACCGTATTCACGCCTGCACGTGGGCCATTGCGCAGGCGCACGAAAATATCGCCTTCGTTGGCCTCCGTCAGCCATCCGCCCAGCTGGGCACCGGTGCGTCGCGAGTAACTGGCCACATTGGGATTGGCGCGGATAATGGCTTCGATTTGTCTAACCAGCCGGTCAGTTTCCGTGAGGGACGTGCCTGGCGGCGTTCGATAGTCCAGGGTAAAACCACCCTCATCCATGCTGGGCATAAAGCCTGAACCCACATGCTGATACCCTGCCCAACCAACCCCTAGCATGGGAAGAATGCCCAGCATGAGCCAAAGAGGGTGGCGTATCAACCAGCTCAGAGCTGTTGAATATTGCGCATTGATAAAATGACCCAGCCGCGAAACAGGAGGTTCACTGGTATCAGAACGCAAAAAATAATCAGCCAGCAGGGGAAGCACCAGCCAGCTGATAAGAAAAGACATCAACAAGCTGATGGACATGGTCAGAGCCAGGGCTTTGAAGAAGGCTCCTGTCACGCCAGATAGGAAGGCCAGGGGAAGAAAAATGACCAAGGTAGCTGCACTGGAACCGGCTAAGGGTGGAAGAAACTCAATAGCTGCAGCCATGATACGCTGGTGATGAGGCCCCGTTCCTGTTTGCAGTCGTCGCAGCAACTGCTCAACCATAACGATGGCATCGTCGATGATCAGGCCGACGGAAGCGGCCATGCCACCCAGTGTCATAATATTGAGGCTCATGCCCAACACACCAAGCAACAGCAGGGTAGTTGACAATACGGTGGGCACGACCAGGATAGCGATCAACATGATCCGTACATGACGCAAAAATACCAGCAATACCAGCGAGGCCAAAAAGATCCCTAAGAAGATAGCATCACGAACGCTGGCAGCCGCCCCGGCTACTAGTTGGCTTTGGTTGTACCAGCTGGCTAAACGTACATCGGGCGGTAGCTGCGATTGATAGTGCTGTAACGTGTGATTGACTTCTTTTGATATAGATACGCTATTGCCATCAGGTTGTTGATAAATAAGGACAAGTACAGCATCTTGACCATCAGCATTAACGCGTTGCCATGAAGGCGCCATCCCGATTGAAATATGCCCCACATCGCCCAAGCGCACCATGCCATGTTCATCAGAACGCAGGATAATCTGATTAAGATCGGCAATGTTGTGTAATTGGCCATCCACGACCGTCAGGTACAGTTTATAGTGGTCTTCCATACGGCCTGCAGCTTTGAGGATATTGTGCTGCGCCAATGCTTGTTCGATATCGGTATTGCTGAGCTGCAGGGCCTGGGCTCGCCAGGGATCAATGCTGACCTGGAACTCACTGACCGCCCCGCCCTGAATCTCAATACGTGCTACTCCATCTATCCCGGACAGTAGGGGGAGTAGCTGTAATTGTGCAATATCCCTGAGCTGGCTTAGATCGAGATGATTGGAACGCAGACTGTAAGCCAAGATAGGGAAGCGAGTTGGATCCATGCGATAACTATGAATATCGGTACCCAAAGGCAACTGGGGCAGCATCTCGGCCAAGGCTGAGCTTACCTGTAAAGCAGCCGTATCCATGGGGCGACCCCAGTCAAAATTGACCGAGATTTCGGCACTACCGCGGCTGGTTGTGGAACGTACTTCACGCACACCGGGGAGCTGTCGTAATTTTTCTTCAACGGGTTGAGTAATTTGCAGCAGCATAAGTTCTGCTGGACGGTCACCTGCATCAAGGCTTACAGCTATGCGTGGAAATGCCACTTGTGGAAAAAGACTAACGGGCAATTTGAAAAACATAAGCACGCCGCCAGCCATAAGCATGACGACCAAAAAGAGCAGGGAGCGGCGATGAGTTTGCAGCCAGTCTGCATAAAAACTCACGGCAATACATCCTCCCGGACACCCATGCCGTCCTGGAGCTCATAGTTGCCCAACACAACGATGTGCTGTCCCGGTGTTAAATCACCGCTGACTTCTACCCAGCCAGCGCTTTCATGACCGGTATTAATGTTCACGCGATGTGCATGTCCATTAGAAATTCGGTAGATAAAGCTACCTTGAATGTCTTGCAAAATCGAAGCACGGGGTACAGCCAAGTGATTCTCACTACTCACCGTGATATGCGCCCGCACCGGTGTTCCCTCGAGTAAAGGTGTCTCCTTAAGACGCACCAAAACTTCGACATGACGCGTCACCGGGTCCACGGTATGCCCAACATTTTCCACTTGCCCCACCCCACGGTCGACCGCGGCAAAAACATCGCCTAAACGCACCGGCATGCCTGTGGTAAGTCTCGAGGCATCATCAGGATCAACTTGCAAAATAGCCTGCAGTTTTTCATCAACACCCAAGGCGAGGAGCGAGCTGTTCGCACCTACATGATCTCCTGGATTTAAGCTCAGGCCAGTGACCAGAGCCGAGCGAGGAGCCACCAGAGTCATCGTGCCCTGATCGGCACCCTCATCTTTTAGGGTATGCACAGCCAGTTCAGCATTATGCAGAGCGTGAGTTGCAGCATCGACAGCCGACTGTGTCGTCAGCTGGGCTGCGAGCAATTGCTGTTGATGCGCAAGGTCCTGACGAGCTAGCACCCATTGATTTTTAGCCTGCACATAGCTTTGCATGACCGATGGATCCAGCTTCAGATCCAGCAACTTCTGGCCCTTGGTAACACGCTGACCGCGTTGTACGTACAATGCGGTTACTTGCCCAGGTACTAGCGTTGTCATGTGGGTAATGGCTGCAGGCGAGATACTCAGGATTCCATAGGCTTCGACCTGGGTAGACATACGGTGCAGTCCAAGTATCTGTGACTGAACCGAGGCTACCGGCGCGCTATCAGCGGTAGCCAGAGTGGTCGTCAACAGGGCGGAGCATCCTAACAGTAGGGCTAATCTAAGCATGGGGCGAGTATTCCCATGAAGGCACGATGCCCAAAAGGCTCATCAATGCAAGTTGTTGATCATCAAGAGATTGTTGAACTTGCTGCAGATCCATACGTTTTTGCAGACAGGCATTCATCAGCATGGTGTAGGTCATCAGATCAATTTGGTGTGATGCCAGGGCCTGTGCCCACGATTTCTGTCCTTGCATCTCAATCTCCAGGTCGTGTTGTACGTGGGTAATTTGTATACGCAACAGCGCCACACGCGAGCGTAGATTGTCAACCTCTCGCTGGGCCTGCGTCAAACGTTCTTGGTACTCTTGCTGTAAGCTGTCACGTGTGGCATGGGCAATAGCGATATGACCACGATTGCCGTTGAATACAGGCAGTGGTAGTTGAAAGCTCAGTCCCACGGTATGCGTACCTGTGGTATCGCTGCCGTTGTTGATACCTAGATTGATATCTGGGAATTGCCCCAGTATGGCTATACGCAGATGTTCATCTGCAGAAGCATAACCCGCTTGCAGTGCCAGCATATCAGGACGGTGACGGAAGTCCGGTGTGGTGGGTACGCTCAGGTCCACCAACGTAGGCAGAGCGGCCAGGCTTAAGGAGAGTTGGGGAGGCAAGTCGAGCAAGGCATGTAAGGCCTGCTCATCTTGAAGTCGGCTGAGTGTTAAATTATGAATTTGCTGTTCAGTGTCTTCAACAGCCAGTTGCGATGGTTGTTGAACGATCTTGTCAATGTTTCCATGCTGCAAAGCGCGGTTAAGGTTGTCTGCTAGAGGTTTAAGCAAAACCAGACGCTCTCGTGCGAGCTTGAGCTTGTCGCTATCTCCCTGTATGCGATAAGCCAAGCTGCGTACCTGCGCCAATATCAGCCATTCCTGCCAGAGCAAATCTAGATGTATTTGATGGTTCAATGCAAGCATGGCTCGATGTTTATGAGCATGTTGCAGCAGTGCGCCCAGATCCATTGATAGGTTACTGCTCCATGCGTTGAGTTGATCCGGGCCACTATAAGGATGATCTCGGTTGCCGCTTAATACAGGGTCGGGCAGTAACCCAGCGTCAACCAGTTGCGCTTCCTGTACGCCAGCATTTGCACGCAACACAAGTAATTGTGGATTATGAGAAACAGCAAGTAATTCAAGCTCTGTAAGCGTTAGCGGAGTACCAGGAACCACGGAATGTGACGGTAGTACTTGACCACTGATGCTGGCAACAGGTACTACCAGAGCGGCATAAACTGGATTTGTTACCAGAGGTTGGGCCTGATAATGCTGACAGCCAGAGAGGAGCAACAGGCTCAGCACTATCCACACACGCATAACTTATCCCCTAAATCCGATTGCGCATAAGCATAAGCGGGGAAAATTAATTTAGTATTAGTCCACGAGGTGGGTTTTATATTTGGAAGCGCTCGATAAAAAGCCCCTCGGTCAAGCCACCGGTCCAGTCACCAATTTCGATACGATACCCTCGCTGTTTCAAATGCTGACCTAGAGCAAAAAGATAAGCACTATCAGCAGTGACAGGTAAAAGACTGAGTAAACGTTGCCCCCTTCGACTGAGAATGAGTTGTCGCAGGGTCAGGGT
>JABEVH010000273.1 GCA_013043915.1 Pseudomonadales bacterium | reverse complement strand
TTCATCATCAGGCACTATATTTTGTGATTTCAGTCGTTGACGTAACCAGTCAGGGAAGGCTGAACCCGTGATGCTGGGCAATAGCAGCACCCCTCCAGCAGCGTCTATGGCTTTGAACCATTCAGTTTCCTGGTCGCGCCGGTTTACTAGCGGCAGGCTGAGGATGACGCGATGCTCCGGGCTGGGTGTAGTACATATTTTGACCAGAACCTTGGCAAGTTCAACATCAGGAGGTTTGGGTAGGCGAAGCTCGATAATTTTATGGTCACCGAACAGAGAAAGGCTCTGACATTCTTCCAGCAGTTGTGCAGGATTAAAGGAGCGATCGATATCTATGCGCAAACGGTCATCAAAACCCTGTAGCCTTGAGGCATGCCGCAAGGTATCAAGAGCTTCTTGTTGCAGAAGAATTTCATCACTACTGATCAGGTAAATGGGCAGCAGGTTCTGTTTTACATGCAATGCCCATTGTTCTGGTCGCAGTTTCATGGAGCATTACCGGTGTACGGAGTAAACTGGCTAGGTTTAATGGCCTCAAGCCGTCTCCCCAGCTGAGATACTGCGTCCTTGCGCATTTCTGTAATCAGGAGATCCAGCTCAGAAGATGAACCATTGATCTGGTTGGGTGAACTTTGGAAATCATTTTGTTCAAGGATAGGACGGCCTGTTAGCCTGAGCTTGCCGTCACCGGATTCTACTTTGTACTCTAGGGTATAAACCACATGAGTGTTGGCTAATTGTACGCGTGGATCAAAAATTGAGGCTTGCTGGGTAATATTTTCACGGGTGATGACGAGACGGTAGCCCCCCTTGCCCTCGTGGACGCCGCTGTACTCCAGCATACGCTGCAGTTGTTGTTTGAGTTCAGTGGCATCTTTCGGTACATGAATATCCAGAACCTGCAAGGTTTCCGGCATGGAATACTGCCCGCGCAAATGAAAGCCACAAGCTGATAACATCAACATCAGTAGTAAAGCGAGGCTGAATCTCATGAAACCACCAAGTTGATCAATTTGCCACGCACTTGGATGATTTTTCTAGGAGTCTTACCCTCAAGATGGCGTTGTACGTCAACATGGCCCATGACCCAGGCTTCGATGTCTGCTTCCGAAGCATCGGCAGGGACGTTCAGACGAGCGCGTAATTTGCCATTGATCTGGACCACCAACTCAACTTCACTACGCACCATGGCCTGTTCATCCACCTGAGGCCATGGTGCATCTATGCAATCGCCTTGCCCGCCCAGCCATCGCCATAAGTGGTGCGTGATATGGGGTGTAATGGGGGACAATAATAGGATAGCCTGTTTTAGGGCTTCACGTTCACAATCCACGTCACCTTGGGTCTGGGGTTGCAGGCGGGTAATATGATTTAGCAACTCCATGACAGCAGCAATGGCGGTATTGAACGTCAATCGACGTCCCATGTCATCGCTGACCTTGGCAATGGTTTCATGGGTCTTACGGTGCAGCTCCTTACCTTCCTGTGAGAGCGTGCCGACAGGTAGAGGTTCACGGTGCAAGCAGACATGAGCTGCTTTCCAGAGACGGCGAAGGAATCGCTGTGCCCCCTCAATGCCGGCATCATGCCATTCCAGGCTGGCATCAGGTGGCGCTGCAAACATCATGAAAAGTCGTGCCGTATCGGCGCCAAACTTGTCGATCATGTGTTGCGGGTCTACGCCGTTGTTCTTGGATTTCGACATTTTCTCAATGCCGCCGTGTATGACGGGTTGCTGATCAGCGCGCAGGCGGGCGTTGAGCATCCGTCCCTTATCATCGAGTTCAAGTTCAACATCTGCAGGATTGAACCAGGTTCGACTGCCATTGGCTTCCTGACGATAAAACGTGTCAGCTACGACCATCCCTTGCGTCAGCAGTCGTGCAAAGGGCTCAGCTCCCTGAACCAAGCCTTCATCCCGCATCAGTTTATGGAAAAAGCGCGCATAAAGCAGATGTAGGATCGCATGTTCAATGCCGCCAATATAGTGATCAACCGGCAACCAGCGAGCAGCAGCGACAGGGTCAACCATCTGGGTCTGGCAATGGGGGGAGGTATAGCGTGCATAATACCAGGAGGACTCA
Organism: Pseudomonadales bacterium; assembly: GCA_013043915.1. GTDB lineage: Bacteria > Pseudomonadota > Gammaproteobacteria > Pseudomonadales > Moraxellaceae > JABEVH01. The sequence continues at coordinate 2,858 of JABEVH010000273.1, read as the reverse complement.
ACAAAGGTATCCATGGTATCTGTTTCGCGCTTGGCCTCGGCACCGCATTGCGGGCAACGACAACGGTAGAATTCAGGCATGCGTGCTAAGGGTGAACCAGCACCATCAGGGATGACATGTTCAGGTAAGACTACGGGTAACTGTTCATCAGGCACACAAACATCACCGCAAGCGGGGCAATGGATGATTGGAATGGGGCAGCCCCAGTAGCGCTGGCGAGAAATGCCCCAGTCACGTAAACGAAACTGTATGCGTGACTGACCCAGTTCTCGGGCTTTAAGCAAGGTCTCGAGGCGATCAAATGCCTCAGAGAAATTCAGCCCATTGAGTTCGCCTGAGTTGAAAAGTCGTCCTGTTTCCGTATAAGCCTGGTCAGTTGCAGGAGGTTGATCTTCTGCATCAAGCACCACGGCATGGATAGGCAGGCCATAGCGGTTGGCAAACTCAAAGTCTCGTTCATCATGGGCAGGCACCGCCATGACTGCGCCTTCGCCATAGTTGGCCAGGACGTAATTGGCTACCCATACAGGGATAGGGGCTCCGGTTAAGGGGTGCAGTACATGGCGCCCGCTGGACATACCTCGTTTGACCTGGGTAGCGACATCCGCTTCAGCCACAGAGCCTTGCAGGCAACTTTGCACAAAGGCCGCTAGCTCAGGTTGCTGGGTAGCTGCTTCCTGCGCCAAGGGGTGCTCGGCGGCGACGGCCACATAAGTAACACCAAAAAGCGTGTCAGGTCGCGTCGTAAATACTTTAAGTTGGCCCGTGCCTTCCGCGTAAGGGAAGACGATCTCCATGCCCTTGGACTTGCCTATCCAGTGTTTCTGCATGGTTCTGACCTGCTCAGGCCAACCATCGAGGTGATCAAGATCAGCAAGCAGTTCTTCGGCATAGCGAGTAATGGCGAAGTAATACATCGGGATTTCACGTTTTTCTACAGGGACGCCCGAGCGCCATCCTTTGCCATCAATGACCTGCTCATTGGCCAATACCGTCTGGTCGACAGGATCCCAGTTAACGATACCGTTCTTCTTGTAAATCACCCCCTTTTTGAACAGGCGTGTGAACAGCCATTGTTCCCAGCGGTAATACTCTGGCCGACAGGTGGTGATTTCCCGCGACCAGTCGATAGCCAGGCCCAGCGCTTTAAGCTGTTGGCGCATGTCATCAATGTTGGCATATGTCCAGGCAGCGGGAGCCACCTGGTTTTTCATGGCTGCATTTTCAGCCGGAAGGCCAAAAGCATCCCAGCCCATGGGCTGCAGGACCTGGCGGCCCTGCATGCGTTGGTACCGGGCGATAACATCGCCGATGGTGTAATTGCGTACATGCCCCATGTGTAACTTGCCAGAAGGATAGGGAAACATGGATAAGCAATAGAACCTTTCACGAGGATCATCTTCGTTGACACAAAAGGCGCGTTTATCGTCCCAGTGGCGTTGGGCTTCAGGTTCTAAAGTGGCGGGATCATAAAGTTCGTGCATGGCTACATTCAGGCTGGTATCAAGACCCGTTAGAATACCCAAGAGCTGGTTGCAAAACCATCATCATTCCTATCTTCCTTGGAGAAATTCCTATGTGGGTACACTTGGCTCTCAAAGCGCTGCTGTTGCCGCCTGTGCCGCAATTGGCTCTATGGGGTGTGCTTACGCGCTTCCGCGTACGCTGGGCAGCGGGAATCGTGGTAGCCACGCTACTGATTCCAACGTTGCCGATGACTGCCTGGATATTGGGGCAAACGCTGACCACGCCTCCGATGATCAAGCCTCCTCCCCGGGCAATGATCGTGGTTTTAGGTGGAGGGAGATTACGGCAAGCACCTGAATACGATCATCAGGATGCACCATCGACGCAAACGCTGGAGCGTTTGCGTTACGGTGCCGCCCTGTCCCGTCGCTACCATTTACCTATTATGGTGAGCGGTGGGGCCGTCATGGACGGAGAAGTTCCAGAGGCTCAATTGATGCAGCGCATCTTGATACACGACTTTGCCGTGATGCCGGCTTACCTATTTACGGAAGATCAGAGTCGGAATACGCATGAAAATGCGATAGATGTGGCTAAAAAACTAGGCCGCGGCACGGAAGTTATCCTGGTGACTCAGGCTTTGCATATGCCTAGGGCTATGACGGAGTTTCAGGCAGCAGGTCTACACCCTTGGGCAGCAGCTGTGGGTTACTACCAGCCGCCGAGTTTGCCACTATTATGGTTTTTTCCTCAGATCAGCGCGACCTCCTATGTTAGTTTTGCCTGGTGGGAGTTCTGGGGTCGTATCATGGAAAAAGCTGGGACAATGCTTCGCTGAGCGTGGGGTAGCGGAATTCATAGCCCAGAGCCAGCAGGGATGAGGGTAGTACTTGCTGACTACCCAACATCAGCTGACTCATTTCTCCCAGCGTCAGTTGCAGGAGGCCCCGAGGTAAAGACAAGAGGCGAGGACGGTGCAGGTGGGCGGCCAGAAGTTGAGTCAGTTGTTGATTGCTGGAAGGTTCCGGTGCTGTCAGGTTGTAGGGGCCCTGAGCTTGTTCTGATTGCAAAATATGCATGACCATGCCTACCCAGTCATCAATATGCACCCAAGACAGCATTTGCTGGCCATCACCCAGCCTACCCCCTAGTCCTAGCCGAAATGCAGGTAGCATGCGTTTAAGCAGCCCTCCATGACCCAGCACAACGCCTGAGCGTAGCAACACGACACGCATGGTGGTATGAGCTTGCCAGGCGGTCTGCTCCCAGTCCAGGCATAGCTTTTGAGCAAAATCATCCTGCTGCGGAATGATGATGGTGGACTCATCGATCTCACCTGTTGTGGTGTGACCATAGACGCCAATGGCGCTGCCGCTGAGCAATAGCTGAGG
>JABEVH010000272.1 GCA_013043915.1 Pseudomonadales bacterium | reverse complement strand
CCATGCCGGCGACTGCAGCAACGAACAGAAAGACCTTCCAATAAGCCCAGCAATATATGAGCTGGGCTTATTGGAAGGTCTTTCTGTTCGTTGCTGCAGTCGCCGGCATGGGGTGGCTCGTAGTACCGTGCGTCGGTGGAGGACCTGGATGCTATCCCATTCACTGATGAAGAATGGGAGGCTGCCCGGCCCACGCTCAAGCGCGGTAGGCCATTAGCGGTTGTCACCAAAGAGCGTATCACTATCCGTTTGTCGCAAGATGTCGTTGAGCGATTCCGTGCCAGCGGTGATGGCTGGCAAACCCGTATGGATGCTGCCCTGAAGGATTGGCTCAAAACGCACTCTCCTGCTGGGTAAGCGAGAGATCACATGCCAACATTTCCAGGCGCCCTATAATCGAGTCGCGCCCGTAATTCGTTGCTGTATCTCCATTGGCTCATGCGATTGATAGCGGGCTGTGATATTTTTCCGTCATCGTGTGCATAGTCTTGTAAGTTATCCTCAGAACACGGCATCAAGTGAACTCTTGAGGTGGATCGAGGTGAGGCTGTTGCGCGAAAATGGAACAGAGGGCGGAAGTGATGATGACTTCCGCCCTCATCGTCAAGATTGACGTTTGGGGACAGGCATGAATCGTGACTACATTATCCAGACCTTGCAAGCCAGCATTCCTGGGCTGATGGCTATTTACGCCTTTGGTAGTCGCGTCCAGGGAACGATGGGACCTGAGAGCGACCTGGATCTGGCCGTGCTGGTAGCCGGTTATGCCGATGCACTGACTCTGTTTGATTTGTCCGGAGACCTGGCCGATATGGCGAACTGTGCAGTTGATTTGCTCGATCTGCGTGCCGCTTCGACGGTCATGCAATACCAGATCATTACCACTGGCCAGTGTTGGTGGAAGATAAATGGTCAGGTCGCTTTATTCGAGGCGATGGTGCTTAGCGAAAAAACCGAGCTGGACACAGCACGCTCTGGCTTGCTGCGCGACATTCAAGAGCAGGGGATAATTTATGGTCGATGACGTGTTTATCAATAAAGCGGCTATGATCGAGCGCTGCGTGGCGCGTGCCCGCGAAGAATATAATCGTGATCCGGCCACATTTGCCAACGACTTCACCCGCCAGGATGCAGCCATTCTCAATATCCAACGCGCCTGTGAGGCAGCGCTGGATATGGGACAGCACCTGATTCGGCGTGAAAAACTTGGAGTGCCGCAAAGTGCGCGCGATGTATTTACGCTGCTGGCATCAGGCGGCTGGATCGATGCAGCGTTGGCCCATAGCCTCAAGCGGATGGTAGGTTTTCGCAATATTGCTGTACATGATTATCAGACTTTGCAACTACCCATCACGGTGAGCATCATCACCCAGCATCTGGATGAGTTTTTGCAATACAGTCAACGCCTGCTGTTAAACGATGCCGCAAAATCCAGAGTTTGAACCTCCCACCTTAAGACCGAGTTCTATCAGAAGTCTGCTTAATCCCTCTCCTCCTCATTTTCATCAACAATATCAGGCAAATGCTCAAGCTCCAAGGCTGCCTTGGCAAGCAAATCTTCCGGCAGTGCCGTCTGCACAGAAACGCCCAAACGCTCAAATTCCTTAGCCTGATTGATCAGATTACCTTTACCCGTATAAAGCTGAGCCATCGCCTTACTAAAAGAGTCCTTGGCTTTTTCCAACTGATTACCGACGGCTTCCATGCTGGCCAGAAAACTGATCAATTTCTTATAGACTTTGCTAGCTCGATCAGCGAGTTCAGCGGTATGCACGTTTTGTTCTTCAAAACGCCATAACTGACGCACGATATTCAGACTGGTCAGCAAGGTCGTGGGGGTGGCCACCAGCACATTTTTCTCAATGGCATGTTGAAACAAACTCTCATCGGCACGTAATGCCTCAACAAACGCCGACTCGATGGGAATAAACATGAACACCATCTCAGGCGTATTGAGCCCTGGCAACTCAAAATAAGACCTGTCGGCAAGCTCCTGGATGCGACTGGATACGGCACTGACATGCTCATGAAGGGCTTGTTGTCGCTGCAACTCATCTTCAGCATTGACATAACGGGTGTAGGCGTTGAGGGAGACCTTCGCATCAATCACCAAATGCTTGGATTGCGGCAAATACACCACCACATCCGGACGTTTTCGGCCCTCCTCGGTTGTAAAGCTAACTTCACGCTTATAGTCCTTGCCCTCACGCAGCCCTGAACGATCCAGCACATTACCGAGCACCAGTTCACCCCAGTTGCCTTGCTTTTTAGCCTGGCCTTTAAGCGCCACAGCCAGGCCATGGGCTTCTTCAGTGATTTGGCGATTCAAGTCCTTCAATTGCGCGAGTTCTGCCCGCAGGCTCGCCTGTTGTTCTGTATCCTTGCCATGAATTTCCTCTACCTTAGCCTTAAATTCTGACAAGCGTTCCTTGAGCGGATCGAGAATCTGCCCCAGATTCACCTGATTTTGTTCAGTAAATCTTTTTGATTTATCTTCCAGAATCTCATTGGCCAAATTCTTAAACTGCAAGCTCAGTGATTCTTTGGCGTCCTGCAGCAAAGCCAGTTTTTCTTCAGCCTGACTGCGCTCACCCTCAAGCCGTGTACGCAACTCAGCCGCATCATGTCCCAACTGACTGACTTGCGCCTCAGCCCGTTCACGCCTTGCCAGCTCATCGCGGTGTTGGGTACGCAACTGCGCCAGCACATCACGCTCTGCCTTGATCTCAGCAGATAAGCGCCCAGCCACTTCGCGCAGTTCAGCAGATTCACGCCTGAGCTCGGTCATGGCCAGGGCAGCCTCGACACGTTCTGCATCAAGAGACGGTATGCGGCTGGCCCGTTCAGTAAGTGTCGCCAGATTATCCCGCGCTTGAGCCAAAGCCTGCTGCCCGTCCCTAGCCTGAATCTCCCATGTATGCTGAATCTCACGCATCGCTACCAATTCAGCTTCAGTAAATCGCACACGCTCCATAGCTTTGGCATAATCAAGTGCGAGGGGGGCCTTCGCCTGTTCGATGGCTATCTGCATTCTTGTGCGCATCAGAAGCCCTATCATGACAGCCCCGATCGCAAACCCAGCCAACAGGATAAGGATACTTAACCACCCAGCCATACAACTTACCCCTGTCAAGTTAACATGTCAGCCCGCCTGGCTCTGGCCAGCAGACTATCAGAACAACGTGTGGTTGCAACCTACCTAATTTCTCTGGGTAGATTTGCTTTAGAATGCCAACGTATCCATATATTTCTTGCTAACATAGCCCTTCAAGTCCGGCCTACTATGAGTTTACCGTGATTTTTCTTCGTTTTGGCTTTGTATTGATCATCTGGGGGTTATTGAGCCAGTCAACTTTCGTGCTGGCCGATGAAACTATTTCATATACTCGCGATGTTGAACCCATTTTTGCCCACAAGTGCATTGCTTGTCATGCCTGCTATGATTCGCCCTGTCAACTCAATCTCAGTAGTTCGGAAGGTACGGAGCGCGGTGCCAGCAAGGTACGCATTTATAATGACCCTCGTACTCAGCCCATGGACCCCACACGGTTATTTATTGATGCCCATACCCCGGCAGGCTGGAAAAAACTTGGATTTTACCCGGTGATACACGGCTCAGGAAATCAGCCAGCCCTCATGGCAAAAATGCTGGAATTAGGGCGTCATTCCCATCTGGCCGTGAACCGTAAAATTCCTGATTCCATCGTTTTGGGGGTAGATCGCTCCAACTCATGTCCATCGACTGCCGATGAATTTGATACCTACCAGCATGAACATCCCCAGGAAGGCATGCCCATGGCTGTTGCCGGTCTCACTGACCAGGAATACTCCACACTTCAGACCTGGCTTTCCCAAGGTGCCCCGGTAGATTCCAAACCACGCCAAGCGACAGCAGCAGAACTGCAGGAAATCAATGCCTGGGAAACTATGTTAAATAAACCGGATTTGCGTAGTCAGCTGGTTGCTCGCTGGCTGTACGAACACTGGTTTACCGCTCACCTGTATTTCTCCGATCTTCCCCATAGTCAGTTTTTTGAAATTGTGCGCTCCTACTCCCCGCCGGGGCAACCGATAGACATCATAGCCACTCCCTTGCCTAATCAGGCCCCTGATGGGGCCTTGTATTACCGTATCCGACCAGTCCAGGGCATCCTAGTTTATAAAACCCATATTACACTGGCTTTGTCACAACATCGTTTGCTCACTACCCAGAATATTTTTTTTGGCTCCCCGTGGCAAGTTGCCCACTTGCCAGGTTATGACGAAGCCTCCCGCTCCAACCCCATGCAAACTTTTTCTGCCATTCCTGCCCAGGCTCGTTATCAGTATATGCTTGATAATGCGGAGTATTTTGTTAGAACTTTTATACGTGGCCCGGTATGTCGTGGTCAACTGGCTACTGATGTTATCCGCGATAACTTCTGGACTTTTTTTCAAGACCCCCATCGTGATCTTTACCTGACCGATGCAAAATTTCGGGCTAAAGCTACTCCCTTGTTGGGACTACCCGGACAAATGGACGGTATCCTTGATCTGCCCACGCAATGGATAAAATACCGAAAACTAAGAAACACCTATGAGTCTTTGCGCCAGAAAACTTATGCTTCAGAAGAACCGCAAGGTGCAGGGTTTAATGACATCTGGCAAGGCGAGGGCCACAATCGCAATGCCCTACTCAGCATATTTCGCCACGGCAATAGTGCCTCCGTGCATCGAGGACTCATCGGGTCTGTACCACAAACGATGTGGCTGATGGACTACCCTTTACTTGAGCAAACCTATTATACCCTGGTCGCCAACTACAACGTCTTTGGCACAGCATCTCACCAAGTACAGACCCGGCTCTATTTTGATCTTATACGCTACGCTGCTGAAACCAATTTCTTGAGGCTGATGCCACCCAATAATCGTCAACCCCTACTTGATGACTGGTACCAGGACAGTGGCAAGATCAAGCTATGGCTGGACTATACTCCCCTGGACATCCAGAGCCCTGCCGCTGACAACTACACCAGCTCAGACCCTAAATCAGAGTTTGCAACGCGCTTGCTGACCCGTTTGGCCCGCATTAATGCCGCCCCTGACCCCATTAACCGTTGTCATCTTCCGGTTGGCTGCGCGCGCAGTAATGTACCGTCTTTCCAGGCTCACGCTGATCGCGCCTTCAGTCATATTGCTGCGCTAAGTGCCTCGCAGTTGCCGCTGATTCGTCAATTACCTGAAGCCACCTTTATCCGGATTTACACCGCCGATGGTCGACAGGAGATCTATTCCATGCTACGCAATCGTGCCCATAGCAATGTTGCTTTTATTCTGGGAGAAGACCTGCGCTATCAGCCTGATCTGGACACGATGACCATTTACCCAGGTATCCTGTGTGCCTATCCCAATTTTGCGTTTAATGTACCTGCGCGAGAAACTGATCAATTTGTCGGCGCCTTGCAAAAAGTACAGACATCTGCTGACTGGCAACAGATGGTGAAGACCTGGGGAGTGCGACGCACAAGCCCTGATTTCTGGGCCGTGGTTAATGATTTCACCCAGTACCTGCTTGACAATGAACCTGTGCAAGCGGCTGTCCTCGACGTCAACCGCTACGAAAACCTTTAACCTCATACCGCGTTTCAGTCTTGCGGCTCGAGTAAACCGGGCATATGGACACTTCGGTACTGCGGCAAATTGATCTGAGCCTGCAAATGCTTCAGGCTACCCTCAGGCAGTTCGGTGACCACCAGATTGGCTGCCCAGTTGGGGACTATCCCACCAGGCAATCCAAAGCCGCGAAAAACCACATCAACATTGCCATGACCCAACGGGGTGAATGTCCAGTCCATATCCATTTCCGGCATACGAACACAACCCGATTGCAATCCAGCTCCCCCCGCGCGGCTACGACCCACCACATGCACAGCATGCGTACTCGCATCCTGGCTCCAGTGAACATCAACAAAAGCATCACGGTCATGCAAAGGCCAGGGCACATGAATGACCAGATAGATTTCACTGTGCTGGTTCTTATCGGGAGCCACCAGCGTTACTCGGGCTACATGAGGCATCCATTGCGGGACTCTTGCCGTATCTTGAATCGCAGCTATCAGGGATGCCAGGGTGCCTTTAACTACGGTTTCTCCTCGAAACTCTCGTACATTTGTACCCTGCATGGAACGAGTATCGATAGTCAATCTATTTTCAGGTTGATCAACTACCCTCACCCAGGAACCTTCACTAGCAGGACGTTCATCCGCTGTAGCGGTATGCCAGAAACTCAAGCACATGAGGACTCCTACCCACCGCCAGTCTATCCAGAGCCTGTGTTTCATAGATAATGCTCTCACCATGCCACCACAATTAACCATGATACAATGTATCATTAATCAATGATAAAATAAAGTCACTTATTTTCCTTAACCCCCCTAAAGTTCTTCAACCGTGAGCCGATAACAGAAATGAGGGGTTAATCCAACAACATCAGGTTTAACAGGAGCACATCATGACATCTGCCATCAGTAGTTCCACTGCCCTAAAACCCATATATACGCCAGCCTCGGCAAACTCTACCGCAAAAGCCAGCAGCAAAGGCAGTGATGGCGATGGCGATCATGGTCATGAGCCCAGCGTAAGTGCTCCCAGCGCCAACACCCCATCCAACAGCGGCACATTAGGTTCGATAGTTAATACGCACGCTTAATCTCGTATTTGAGCTTATGGTGAGCACCCGCCGCAGATACACCAGCGCGGTGCTCACCGCATAGCTTAACCGCAAGTACCTATAGCGCCGCAGTTATCGCATTTTAAACACCCATCGACTTTACGCATGGCCAGGGCGTGGCACTCAGGACAGGGTTTACCGCCGGTCATGGGCTTGACTGCTTCCATCGCGGAAGCTGACAACGCCGCCGCTAACAAGGCCGCATCCTCATTACGCCGCGCCAAGCGCTCCGCCAAAGCGAGCACGGGCACCTGGTTACCATCAGCATCGAGAAATCCTCGCTTACGCAACAGGCACTGCAGGGCATATCCTATAGCAGCCACTTCAGAGCTATGGTACATGGGCACTTGGGTTCCATCTTGCTTTTCATAAAAACCACAGCGCACCTGGCCTTTATCCCACACCACTTCTCGCATGTCTTTCAGGGTATCCGGTATGGATCCACCCGATCGCGCCACACGCGACAGCAAACGCATGTTACTGGTGATCCACTGCTGGCCATCATCGCGTTGCCCTGCTGGCATAAAAAATTCAATGGGACGTTCAATAGTCACATTTTGATTATCAATCGAACCATCGACGCGCATGAAATTAACCGTGAGATACACCGATTTCCGGCCTTCTCCGGTGATGTACTCTACTTTGGAGGTAATCCCTTCCAAGTCACCCGCCGGTCGGCCATCAAACTGGGTGCGCAGAGGATTAACTTCAACCGGAGCAGCTAACGTACCCGCTGCGCCAGGCTCAGGCCCAACCGACAACACTGATCCCAACACCGAATTCGGCCGATAGGTTGCCAAACCCTTTAAACCTGCACGCCAAGCCATGCGATAGAGATCCTTAAATTCCTCATAAGGATAATCTTCAGGCACATTGACCGTCTTGGAGATCGATGTATCCACAAAGGGCTGCACGCTTTCCATCATCAACATATGGTCTTGCGCCGACATATTCAGTGCCGTGACAAAATACTCAGGCAACAGATGATCCGCATCACCCTGCTGTAACAACCCCAAATGCCGGTAGAGACGGTAAGCATGGTCAGCCACTTCATAAATCTGTGTACCACCATCAGGCATACGCTTTTTACGGTTATATGTCCAAGAGAAAGCCGGTTCGATACCGTTGGAAGCATTATCAGCAAACGCCAGGGTAATGGTGCCTGTCGGCGCGATCGAAAGCAGATGCGAATTGCGTATCCCAAACTCCGCAATATCTTTACGAATATCGTCAGGCAAGCGACGAGCAAAACCACTTTGCAAGTAATTTTCTTTATTAAGCAGGGGGAAAGCGCCCTTCTCGCGCGCCAAGGCAATCGATGCCCGATAAGCCTCATCACGCATCATCTCTGAGATGCGTGATGCCATGGCGCGTCCTTCTACAGAGCTATAACGAAGGCACAACATCACCAGGGCATCACCTAACCCCAAGAACCCCAAGCCAACGCGCCGCTTGTTCATGGCCTCGCGCTGTTGTTGCGGCAGAGGCCAGTAAGTTGTGTCCAGCACATTATCCAACATACGTATTGAGGTTCGTACCGTTTGAGCAAAGCTCTCAAAATCAAATGCTGCCCTATCTGAAAAGGGATCGCGGACAAAAAGAGTCAGGTTGATACTACCTAAACAGCAACAGCCATAATCAGGCAAAGGCTGCTCACCACAGGGATTGGTCGTCCGTATTTTCTCTTGCGCCCAGAGGTTGTTCTCTTTATTAATACGATCGATAAAAAGAATGCCTGGCTCTGCATGATCATAAGTTGACTCCATGATTTGATCCCACAAAGCACGAGCCTTGACCTTTCTGTATACCCACTGCCCGTCAGACCGCTGGTAAGCCCCCGTTGCCAGCAAGTCATCATGCGGCTGCGCTTCATGAGCCAACTCAATTTCACCATCAGCTTCAACGGCTTCCATAAACGCATCCGTCACCGCGACACTGATATTGAAATTACTGAGATCCCCCTTGTCCTTGGCATGGATGAACTCTTCAATATCAGGATGATCACAATCCAAAACCCCCATCTGAGCTCCACGCCGCGCACCTGCGGATTCTACCGTGGCGCACATGGCATTAAATACACTCATGAATGAGACCGGCCCTGACGACCTGGAGTAGGTGCCTCGCACCAGAGCCCCTCGCGGCCTAAGCGATGAAAAACAATAGCCTACTCCACCGCCACGACGCAGGGTTTCAGCGGCTTGACCAAGCGCTACCGTTATCCCGGGTTCATCAGCAGATTCCGTAGAGAATCGATCATGGATAGGCTGTACAAAACAATTGATCAGGGTAGCTTGTATCTCAGTGCCCGCAGCAGAGTTGATACGCCCGCCCGGGATAAAGCCCGACTTCATGGTCTCCAGAAAGCGAGCTGTCCACGTTTCATGATCTGATTTTTCCACCTTGGCCAGCGCTGCTGCTACGCGCGCGCGTGTTTCATCCGGGTGCTTTTCATGGCTTTTAGCGTATTTTTCCTGGTACACGTCCAAGCTGACGGCTTGCGCTGGCATGTCATAGGGAAGATAGCCCTGCAACATAGGGAACTTGATAGTCTTTGCACTCATGAAATACCTACCTATAGATGATCTTTTACGTTACGCCGGCCTGCAACCCACACATGACTTTTACCCCGAGTCCGCAGGCAACCACACGGGCTTCTCAAGGTTAATCGCGCAAATAAGTTGTTATTGTGTCAGGCATGATGCACTAACTAAAGCCTATTTTCCAACAGAAAACACAAGATATTGTGTTTTTTATGAAAGACACAGGTAACAAACGCAGCACAAGAAATGACAGCTCAAGAAAATCATACGGTTAGCAGAACAAGGACACCCTACCTCTCAACAAGCAGGTCAACATCACCCTATTTGCCCTGCTAACCCATGTCATTTTCTTGACATAAAATCATGGCAGTCTTAAGTTTGCAGCAGGGAGACAAAGCATGGTCATCGCATCAACATCGCGGTGGTACAGATATATCTGCGTCTACAGCGGACTGATAGTTCCAGTGACCGTCATTCCTATATCAATCTACACCGAGATACTTCACCCTACCTATGACATGCTCTCCTACATCTGTATTCTAAACACTATCAACATGTTGGGCCTAACCGTCTTCACAGACCAAGCTCGCTATGTGAGCCGAGGCGAACGAGCTGTAACACTACGTCATCCGGTTTGCGGTAAATCAATACCAGGTCAGGCTTGACGTGACGTGTTCCTTCCATTCGCCGGTAAGCGCATGGTCACGGTGCTTCTCGGCCAGCGGCTGGTCATTCGCCAAAGCCGTGATGATGGCAACAAAATCACTTTGGAGCGCTTGACGATGTGGGCCTTTGGCTTCGCGTTTCAGGTCTCGCTTAAATTGGCCAGACTGCTTAATCGTCCGCATTAAGCACCGCATGGAGATCGTCGATGGTCACGGTTTCTAAGTTGCCACGACGCGCTTCCTTCATCGCCTCAATGGTGGTGGCGTTCGGCACCAGCGGTTCAAACGGCAACGCGCCCTCGCGAGCGACTCGGGTCAACATGATGCGAAAAGCGTCGGACACGGTTAATCCCATCGCCGCCAGCACGACGGTCGCTTCTTCCTTGATGTGCTCGTCGATGCGGGCACGGACTACGGCATTCGCGGACATGATTTGACCCTCCAAGCGTGTGAGCCACATTGTAGCACACAATCGCATCTACCCCGCCTCGTCATTTTGACGGGAAACATTTGTTTGTTAGTCCCTGCATTTTGGTATCGCTGCTGCTCAGTCAACGTCAAAGCACCAGGGTACTTCATGGCGAGGTTGAAACACAGGGCTGAAAGAGCCGGTAGCCAACTGATCGAACTGAACACTTGGAGTTTAAAAATGTCGCCATATGACCATGTGAGCACCGAATACCACAAGAAGCAATTAAGCCAACGATGGCATATCTTGGGCGGCAAACATGCTCACTCAGCCTGGTTGGTTCAGCGTGATACCTACTCTGCT
>JABEVH010000271.1 GCA_013043915.1 Pseudomonadales bacterium | reverse complement strand
TTGCGTGTGCTGTGGCGAAGAAGTTTATCTCATCTTCCTGAGAACAGAGAGCAAAAACGAATCGAACGGGGGGTATTTGGGGCGGTATGGCGGGGGATGGTGGCACACGCAGAACAGGCCGGGAACCGGCGCGGTGCGGGGATACTCCAGAAACGACAATGCCGACTGAGAGAAGTCGGCATTGAAGGAATGGTGGCCCAGCCCAGAATCGAACTGGGGACACGCGGATTTTCAATCCGCTGCTCTACCAACTGAGCTACCGGGCCAATCGAGGCGCGTATTTAACCCCTTCATCGGGCGCGCGTCAAGATAAAAGCGTGTTCAAGTTCTTGGAGGCACATAACCTTTAGGCCGTTCGTAGTCACTATTATCGAGAAACTTCTGCATTTGTTCCGTCAAGAAGGACTGAGTCGTGGGATCCATGACGTTAAGGTGATTTTCATTGATTAGCATGGTCTGATGCCGCAACCATTCCTGCCAGGCTTGCTGAGAGACTTCATCATAAATAGCCAGTCCTCGTGGCCCCGGAAAAGGAGCAAAAGCCAAGCCAGGCATCTCCTTTTGGTATTTGCGACACACCACCATTCTAGTCATCACTTCTTCCCCAGGGGCCATGCCCCTTGTTGCAGGTAACGAGATATGGGCGCCGGCATACCGGGAGCCTCTTGAGATCTGAAATCATACCAGAGGCAGTCCTTATCAGCGATTAAAGTGAGAGACTGTACGACTACTTTCCATAAATTCATGCGTAACCTGTAATGGCTAAAGGTATGTTCAAAGTAGTCCATCTTCTGCATAGATGTATTGTGGGGTAGCCATGCCTGCCATGCATTGTGAATATCCATTTCTTGAGTAAATTCTGATTCGGGAAAACTGTAAAGCCCCGCCCACAGCCCCAAGGGGGGGCGACGCTCCAACAAGACTCTACCTTCTGCATCCAGTATGACTAAACCGCTTCGTTCCACGTAGGGAAGTTTCTTTGATCGTGCTGCCTTGGGGTAATCAGCAGGAGCTCCCTCTGCTCTGGCCTTACACGCTTCCATAACAGGACATATCAGACATTGAGGCGTATGGCGTTTGCAAAGCGTAGCTCCAAGATCCATCATGGCTTGGGCATAATCACCTGCTCGAACCCAAGGAGTTAATGTTTCTGCTCGATCCCAGAGTTCGCGCTCAAAGGCGCTACTTCCGGTAGGATGATCGATGGCAGCATATCGAGCCAGAACTCGTTTGACGTTACCATCAAGAATCACACCTCGGTGTTCCATAGCCAGCGCCAAAATAGCCCCTGCTGTGGATCGGCCTACTCCAGGCAAAGCCATCAAACCATTGAGGTCCTCGGGAAATTTGCCAGCATGCTGGTTGACAACTTGCTGCGCGCAAGCGTGCAAGCGATGAGCGCGCGCGTAATACCCGAGACCTGCCCAATGCTGAAGAACTTGATCGATAGGTGCCGCAGCAAGGGCTTTAACATCAGGGAATCTATCTATAAATCGCAAAAAATAAGGAATAACCGTAGTGACCTGAGTCTGCTGCAGCATGATCTCTGATAACCAGACCCGGTAAGCATCCTTACCAGCCTGCCATGGCAGATGCTTGCGTCCGTGTGCATCAAACCACCGTAATACCTTATCTGAAAACTCCATCAATACCCCAGATACCGGGCACTTTGATAAAAAAGGAAAGACACCAGCCAAGCCAAGCCTACAGGCCAGGCAACCGCCAACAACGTGAACCAGCGACTGCGTGATTCATTGTAAAGCGTGACCACGGTGGACAAACAAGGGGTATAGATCAAGGTAAAAAGCATATAACTGTAGGCCTGCACCCAATCCATGCTTAGCCGTAAATGATCGGCCAATGCTGTGCCCTGAGCATGATAAATCACCGCCAGAGCCCCCAACACAATTTCCTTGGCGACGAACCCGAAAAGCAGAGTCACTGCCAACGAATCATTAAACCCTAAAGGAGACAGTATGGGCCTCATCATATGTCCAATCATACCTGCCCAGCTTTGTGGGCCCGCTGCAGCAACACCCCAGGGCAAATGCGTCAGCAGCCACACCATGACCACGCCTGCCGTGATGTATTTGCTGGCTCGTTTGATGAAATGATGAACTTCATGCCAGCCACGCAGCCACATCATGCGTAAGGTGGGCAAGCGGTAGGGAGGTAATTCCAGAACAAACGGCTCTGTAGCACGAAAATATTTTTTGAAAAGCAACGCGGTGAGCAAGGCCGTCAACACACTGATCAAATACAAGCTGAACAGCACCACAGGAGCTGCATGAGGCGAAAACATCACGGAAGCTAGGAACAGGAACACCTGCAATCTGGCTGAACAAAGCGACATGGGAATTATCAGCATAGTCAGTAGTCGCAAAACGCGACTACGCATCACCCGTGTTCCCATCAGAGCAGGAACATTGCACCCAAACCCCATCAGCACCATGACAAAAGCACGTCCATCTAAGCCCATGCGCGCCATCAACGCATCCATCAGGTAGGCTGCTCGAGAAAAGTAGCCCGTGTCTTCCACTAAAGCCATCAGCAAGAAAAAAAGAATGATGACCGGTATGAAGGCTGCTACCGTCGACAAACCATCCCATACGCCATCAAGCAGCAGGCCCTGGATAAAAGGAGGAAGTGTTTCTGTCAAAGGCATCAGCGCCTTAACCTTGATGATGTCAAAAACATGTCCCAGCAAATCCTGCAGGGGAGTTCCAAGAGCATAAACACCTTGGAAGACAAGGTAGAGCACCGCAAAAAATATGGGAAGGCCCAACAAGGGATGCAATAACACTCGATCGACACGGTCAGTTAGCTCCTGTGTCGCATGAGCAGGCACATGGATATACCGCGCTGCCGACTCAACCTGCTCACGCAGCTTATGTTCTGAAGGCAGGTGCCCTAAAATATCCTTAGGATGCTTGCTATCCGCTTGGCCTGCAAGCAAAGAGGACAAG
Source organism: Pseudomonadales bacterium (assembly GCA_013043915.1). Taxonomy (GTDB): domain Bacteria; phylum Pseudomonadota; class Gammaproteobacteria; order Pseudomonadales; family Moraxellaceae; genus JABEVH01. Next base: position 957 of record JABEVH010000271.1, on the reverse strand, counting down.
GCTGGTTCGACCTGATTGATACCCAAGCCACGTTTAGCCGATAGAGCGATAACCGGCATCTCGGTTTCTCGCGCAATACCTTCTAAATCAATATGGATACTCATCTGTTGTGCTTCATCCTGCATGTTCAGAGCAAGCAGGGCAGGAATACCGAGACTGAGAACCTGAAATGCCAGATGCAGTTGCCTTTCCAGTTGCACCGCATTAGTTACCACGATAACGGCATGCACTTCCTGAGTCTTTAAGAAAGAGCGTACAACTTCTTCGTCATCCGAGTATCCGCGAAGATCATAAATCCCCGGCAAATCAACCAGCTCAACGAGATCACCGCCTACAATAAGCCGAGCCGTCATCAAATCCACTGTGATTCCCGGCCAATTGCCGGTCCTGGCCATCGAGCCGGTCAGCCGGTTAAACAAGGTTGACTTACCCGTGTTGGGCATACCGAGCAGCACAATACGTTTTTTCATGAAGCCACCCGTACTGCCTGGGCATCAAGGTTCCTCAGAATGACATCCGTGGTGCCTATACGAACTTGCAAAGGCCCCCCCCAAGGAGCTTGGCGAATCAAACGCACTAGCTGGCCAGGTAAAAACCCCAAGGCAGCCATACGAGCACGCAGTCCTTCATCAAGCTCCACACTGACGATTATAGCCTCCATGCCTGGTTTTAAATCTGTCAGCAAGCGCTGCCCCAAGATTCCCCCTATGGAAGTCATATCTCGCTCGCAAATAAGAATACTTCTCATTATTGAACGATCATGGATTTTTCCACAAGTCTAAATCCGGTCATTTTTAAGCAAACTCATCGATTTTATTGATGAGAAGCCAGTCAGTTTAATATCAGTTTTTCTTATTATAACTATACATATTATCTGTTTTTCTTAATTTATAGATTGATAGATTATATGCTTATACCCACTGGTTATGGAGCAGACTCACCATGGCGATCTTTACC
>JABEVH010000270.1 GCA_013043915.1 Pseudomonadales bacterium | reverse complement strand
GAAGAATTTCGGCGCATCATTCAAAGCGCAACGAACCGATGCGAGAGCTTTAACAAATTTGCCCAATGGGTCTACTTCGCTACCGACTTGATTCAGGAGAACGTGCGGGAGGAGCAATTGAAGGTCATCAAATACAACCACCTGATCGCCAACCTGTTGATCTTTCACAATTGCAAGAGCATGACGCAGGCGTTGAAGGAATTGCAGGACGAAGGGATGGTATTGACGCCGGAGATTTTGCGGGCGCTGAGTCCGTATCGGCAGCACCTAAGCCGGTTCGGCACGTATGAATTACGTGATCGCGAGTCGGGGCCGATAGATTACGATACGAAACTTGATTTGGCGGATTACGAGGAAATGAGTATATAGAATCACTTCTTTATAACTTTTAGGCTTATTGCCCGTTTACGAACGAATCCTTGCGGTCACCCAGTCTGGTAATGGATGTTTCCGCTGCCATATCAAAACCTTTTAATCAAGTCCATAACTGGATTCTAGTTTGTTATTTTTAGTGTGCTGGGTTATCCGTCATGGGGGATGTCAAGGATAAAGTTCATCCAGTATAGGTTTTGACTGCTTATCTGATCTGTGATGAGAGACCAGCGATATGTGATCGGCTAGTGCATCGCCTTTCCAAGGTTGTCCGGTGAAGCAGGCACGGTCTAATTGCAGCACCCACTGTTGGTGTTGGGGATCCGTCAGTCTTTTTGCCATATCGTGCAGCCCATGAGGAGGTTTGTCTTTCCAGGCAGCAGCTCCCCAGGCCAGAAGATGCTGACGAGCGGCCATCGCATCATCCTGGCGATTGGCCAGTAGGAATAACTGGTGCTCACGCTTAGCCTGCTCGGGGTTCGGGGAGGGAGTCATGTCGAGTGTTGTATCAGCACCTGAAACTGGCGGGATCTTCGGTTGTCTGCGAATAAACCATAGATTCAACATCCAGCCCAAAGCCAGGGCTGCACTGATCACAGGCCATAACCCCATGGGGCTCTTGCGGACAGTAGCCGCCATGATAGTGGGGGGGGGACGGGTGGATAATGTCGTCAGAGGTGCGCTGGTAGAATTAGCCAGAAAATCCATAGATTGAGCCGGCCATACGGTATTGTGAATTTGTTGGTGTTGCGTATCCCACCAAGTCATCTGCAGGGCAGGGATTTTATAATGTCCAGGCGTTGTAGCCAGCAACGCTATGTTCTGGTCACTGCTCCCTATGGCATGGTCCTGTTCTAGGCGATTTTCCAGCTTGGCAGGGTCAGGATAGGCCCTGATACCAGGAGGAAGATTGAGCAGGGAGCCAAGATCAGGTAACGATGCTGCCGTTATTCCCGAGGCTTCCAGGTGCAGATGCAGTGTGAGAGGTTCGCCGGAGGCAACGTGTCGATTGCTGGGCTGCCACTGCGCCTGCAGAGTCAGGTTAGAGGTGGGTAACAAAGCATGTCCTGTGGCATCAAGAGGCCAGGGTAAAACCCTGCACTCAATGGTTTTGCCCTGAAGGTGTACGGGTTGCATCGTTCCCATGGAAGCAGCAAAGGGAAAGTTTCCGAAAAATGAAGAAGGATGGCTTTTATCTTCAGCCTGTGCATCCAGGATGGGGCCAGGTAGTTCGATGTTTCCCTGGCGCTGAGGGATTAAAAGGTAATGACGGGTAATGACCTGATAGGGGTGCCCTTGTCGGGTTTCTTCGCTTTGCTGATCCTTGCCCAGGGTTTGCACCAGCAGATCGGGTGTGGCCTGCAGTTCTAGGCTGGCTTGGTACAGGGGTTCATCGGTATAGATATGAACGGTCAGAATGATACTGCTTTGTACATATGCAGAGCTTTGATCCAGGGTTTCTGTGATGAACAGTGATGAAGGCGCATCAGTAGATTGAGATGGCGTTGCACTACCTTGAGCCCCAACGGTTAACACCAAGGCTTGGGAATGGTCGTTGCCCCAGGGCAGGGCGGGAATATTCAGAGATCCAGCATGACGCGGTGCCAAGGTTATTTGGACTTGGGTCTGTTCTGACATAGAACCATTGATGATTTGCAAACTGGTTCCACGGTTGGTACCAAGAATGTCAAAGTCTTGTTTTAATTGGGAAAGATCAGGGTCGCCAGAAAGGCTGCCTTTATGTAGCAGAGTCAGTTGAACGGTTTCACCCAGGCTAATTTGAGACCGATCTAAACTGGCATCAACCTGAGCGAGGGTTGCCTGGGCCTGGATCAGCAAGAGCGTCATAAAAAGGATGCGCCAGATAAGATTCATGGTTGTTCCTGCGAGCTGTGTCTGAGCTGATGTTCAATCATAAATTCACGTTGTAACAGTTCACCTGGAGCGTCGGGGAGGCTGCGTAGCCATTGCCGCTGTTCGCGTTGCAGGTCGCTAGGTGCGGTGGGCAGGGGCTCGGAAGAACTTTGTCGTGAGGTCGGCGCGGCCTGATTATCTCGGGCAGGCGTGGGTGGCTCCGATGGTTTTTTTTCAGGAGACTGATGCGCCTGTGCCTGATGGGGAGGTGTATCAGGCTGAGTAGCCGGTGATGATGTGGTTGGCTTGCCTGAGTCTGAAGATTTAGCAGGGGTCTGGTGGGGTGACTTGGACGAGATTTGCTGATTGTTTTTAGCGTTGTCGTCAGGTTGATGCTGGGTCTGAGGCGGCTGTTTGAGTGCGCGTTTAACTATCTCACGATTATGCCGGGCATCAAGGTTATGAGGATTAAGCGATAAGGCCACATCATAGGCTTTGATGGCCCCCTGCAGATCGCCAGAATGGGCTAGAGCATTGCCGCGGTTGTACTGGGCATCAGAGTTATGTACAGAACCTAAATGCTTGGCAGCCAGAGTATATTGGCCTGCTAAAGACTCTGCATAGGCCTGGCGGAAAGGGTCATGGTATCGCTGGGCAGCAGCCTGAGGCTGTCCCTGTTGCAAAAGCGCATCACCCTGCTGGTCGGCATTTTTCCATAACGAAAAGCCTGACCATGGCCCTGCCCACGCCGTACACGTATGGATAAATAGTAGCAACCCAAGTGCAATCAATCTCATAGCCATCCCCAACGGGCTAAAAATGCAACGACGCCCAGTAAAAGAGGTAATAGCCAAATACCACCGTTATTAGCCTCATGACCATGAGCCTGTGTTGCTTGACCGTTTTGCCATGGTGCTGCTTGGTTTAGTAACTGAGGGAACAACAGGGGTAATTGTTCAAGGCGGACATAGCTTCCTCCTCCGCTTTGCGCTAATTGTTGCAACATGGGTTCGTTCAGGCGAGTTAACGCCGGGTGGCCCTGGTTATCGGTCACCCACGATGATGTCCCCTCATGCCAAGGTGCTCCTTGCGGGGTGCCTACTCCGACGACATCCACGATGATGCCTTGGGCTTTTAACCGAATAACAGCTTGTAAAGCGCTGCGCTGGTCAGAATATCCATCCGTAAACACGACGATATGCTGATGTTGAGCAGGAATTCCTTGCAGTAATTTATGCGCCAGCGTCAAGGCGGGTGTTAACAGGTCACCGGCACTGGGCATGATCTCTGGGGTGAGTGCGGGCAGCAGATGACGCAAGGTATTAGCATCATCCGTGAGCGGAGCGACCGTATAGGCTTCATCGCTGAAGGCGATAAGACCGATTCGTGAGCCATGGATGGCAGAGAGCAGGTCATCCATACCGTAGCGAGCCCGCACTGCTCGCGAGGGAGCCAGGTCAGCCGCCGACATGGATGGGGAAAGATCCATAATAAGGACAAGGGATGCTGGAGATTTAAACAGATTCACCTGTTTTTGCTGCCAGCTGGGGCCCGCCAGAGCCAGTACGGCCAAGGTCCAAGCCAGGGCCAGCCAGGGCCAGGGTGATCGTATCTGATGCGGGGGTACTTCCAGAGGCAGGCGTAGCAGGGCTAATAAACTGGGGTCGATCACGGTGTCCCAGCGATTCATGCGTGAACGACGGTAAGCTAGCCAGATCACCAAACCACCTAAGGGCAATAAAGCAAGCAGCCAGAGGGGGTAGAGAAAATGAAAATGTGAGAGTTCGTGTTGCATCATCCTCTTCTCCCTATAAAGACCAGGGGTAGGCTAAGCAGGAGAGCTAACATCAGCGGCCAAGTGAAGTACTCCTGTCGAGGCTGATACCATTGCTCGTGACCTTTGACCGGCTCCAGCTGATCGATACGGCTATAAACTGACTGTAAGG
>JABEVH010000269.1 GCA_013043915.1 Pseudomonadales bacterium | reverse complement strand
GCAAAGGACTGGATGCCACCATCGAACGGGCTTTCCCGACGCAGATGGGCGATGTGGGCGGCACGAATCATGATCTTGGACGGCACGCAGCCAATATTAACGCAGGTACCGCCGATGGTGCCGCGTTCAATCAGGGTCACGTGGGCACCTTGTTCGACGACCTTCAGCGCTGCCGCCATTGCGGCACCGCCACTACCAATCACGGCCACCTGCAACGGGCGTTCACCGTCACAACGCTGGTCAGCACCACCCACTCCGTTACGCACCTGGTTGAGCAAGCTGCTTTGATTTTCCTCTTCTGGTGAGGTGTCCTCAAAGATGGCCTGATAGCCAAGATCCGTCACTGCAGCAATCAGTGCATCGTGTAGCATCTCAGCCTTGACCTTGAGGTTAGCAATCCCTTTGGCATAAGACACCTCAGCTGACTGCACCCCGTGCACATTCTCCAGGGCTTTCTTAACGTGCACTGCGCACGACTTACAAGTCATGCCAGTAATTTTCAAGGTAGTCATACAGCATTCCTTTTTCATTTTGTATGCGGCCAAAGCCATCATCTGTGTTGGGCTGGTAATTCGCAGCCGTCGGGTCCACAGCAGCGATGTGCCGGTGAGGCTAAGTCCCAGATCGCAATAATCAACATCAATGCCAATCCCACATAAAGCAAGCTACTGACAAAGGTGTAGCGTCCAATCAACGCCAGAATTGGACCGATAACGCCTGCTGCACTGCGCTGCCACTGACGATGACTGAACCATCCAAGAGCGTTAGCAAGCAAGGCAACCATGACGAATAGTGGTAACAAGACATGAACGAATACCAATTCCCAACGGGGCAGAAACCCCAGTCCGATCGTCGCGCCCAGGCTGGATAGGGCGGGGAAACACATGGCGCAACCCATGGTAGAAACGATACTTCCGATAACGCCGGTTTTGTCCGCCCAGTCAGTGAGGTTGGGTTTCATACATATTTCTCCTTGAGTTCAATGCGAAATGATACGGGATGGATAGCCCGCATCTCCGGTGGCCTGGGTCAGCTTCTGCACGCTAGTCGTGGTGTCGTCATAGGTGACGATAACCTCACGCTTCTCAAAACCCACATTAATCGTGCTTACGCCCCCAACCCTGGAAAGCGCTTTCTTGACCGTAATCGGGCAGGCGGCACAGGTCATTCCAGGGACGTACAGGGTGACGGTTTGGGTGGCGGCCCACACCGGGGCAACGATGACGACAAGAGAGAGGGAAGCCAATAATTTTTTCATGGTGATCTCCAGTTAGTAAAACAAAGGAAGGACATAGGGAAATCCGAGCGCAACCAGTACCAGCGCTACTACAACCCAGAAAATCAACTTGTAGGTAGTGCAGACCTGGGGAATTGCGCATACATCGCCCGGATTGCAAGTTTGTGTCGAGCGAAAGATGCGCCGCCAGGCAAAATACATTGCCAGCAGTGCCGCACCGATGAAGAGTGGCCGATACGGTTCCAGTACCGTCAGATTGCTCATCCAGGCACCGCTGAACCCCAGGGTAACCAGGATCAGTGGCCCGAGGCAGCAGGTCGATGCAAGAATGGCCGCCAAGCCACCAACGAAAAGGGTTGCACGACCGTTTTGTGGTTCAGACATGTGTTTGGCCTATCGCAAATAAAAGGAATACTCCAAACTTACTTCCGTAGTCATGTACGGAGTCAAGCGATATGCAAACCATTTCTGAACATATGACCATCGGTGTCTTTGCCATGGCTGCCGGGGTCAATGTGGAGACGATCCGGTTCTATCAACGCAAGGGCTTGTTACCCGAGCCAGACAAGCCCTATGGCAGCATTCGCCGGTATGGTGAGGTGCACGTGGTTCGGGTGAAGTTTGTGAAGTCAGCCCAGCGTCTCGGATTCAGCCTTGACGAGATTGCCGAGTTGCTGCGATTGGACGACGGTACGCACTGCGCGGAAGCAAGCCGCTTGGCCGAGCACAAGCTCAGGGATGTTCGCGAGAAAATAGCCGACTTGCTGCGGATGGACGCGGTGCTGTCAGAACTCGTGTGCGCCTGCCACTCACGACAGGGAAATGTTTCCTGCCCTCTGATTGCCTCGCTACAAGGCAAAGCAAGTCCGGCAGAGACAACTATACCTTACCGTGAAAACACCACTGACCTTGGGTCATGACCTCCCGTGGGCAAGGTTCGATGTCGTGGTTGCTCAGGCATGCTGTGCTTCCAGGTACCCGTATTTGTCCAGCATCTTCAGCCAACGCGGGGCATTACGTTGGACCATCAATGCATCATAATTGATGGTAGCGTCACGGTAGGGTTGGCCCTTGCTCAGCATGGCGTAGATGATCCGCAACATCTTGTGCGCCAGCGCTACCACGGACTTTTTGTAGCCCTTGCGAACGCTCAGCGATTCGAACTTGGCCTTGAGGCCGCAGCTGGTTCGAGCCGCCGCCTGGCGCCATCTCACAGAGCAGGCGCTTCAACCACAGGTTGCCCTGGCGGATGCGACCGCTCTTGCGTGGGTATTCTGGTTCATCGTGACCGGCCAATCTGGTTTATCGTGACCGATTTTTGGTCATTCCGGAATTCGCGGTCACGATACCGGAATCCGCGGTCACGGTGCCAACTGCTCAGCCAGATCCGCATCCAGCTTCACGATCTTCGCTTCGAGTATCTCGATATGCCCGAGTATATCCTCCGGCAAGGAGCGGTGCGTAGGACTCCAGGACTCTGCTTGCAAGGCCTCATTCAGATCCTTCCGATCAGCACGTAGGTGCCCTGCCAGAGCCAGTACCTGGTCCAGCGTTTGTCCTGCGATGATGGCCTTCACCATAGCCCGCGCCGTCTTGCCATGCAGATCCGATACCAGCACGTTCAGACGGATGCCCGTATCCGCCAGGATTTTGTGCTGGCGATTCTTCTCACCCGACAACATGCTCACCGCTTTTTGTCGGTAGTG
>JABEVH010000268.1 GCA_013043915.1 Pseudomonadales bacterium | reverse complement strand
GTTTTGACACGGGTCCCGCTAACGTTCTGATGGATGGCTGGATGCAAACGCAGCTTCATCAAACCATGGACCAGCATGGACAGCTAGCCCAACAGGGTCAGGTCAACGATGCACTTTTTGACAAATTGATGCAGCACCCCTACCTGAGTTTACCCCCCCCCAAGAGCACCGGACGAGAAACCTTCAATCAGTCCTTCCTTAAAGGAATACTGGACTCCTTAGACTCCATACCTTCACACGCTGATATCCTGCGGACACTGCTGGAGTTCACAACGCACAGCATAGCCTTGGCCATACTTAACTTAGGTCAGCAAGGCAGGCTGATCGCCTGCGGCGGTGGAAGTTATAACCCTATGCTAATGCAGCACTTACAGGCGCTGCTCCCCAGCTTTGTGGTAGAAACGAGCTCAACGCATGGCATAGAGCCACAGTGGATGGAAGCCATGGCATTTGCATGGTTAGCTTGGGCGCGACTGCATCATGAGCCAGGCAACGTTCCCAGCGTTACCGGAGCTCAGGGATTGCGCTGCCTGGGAGGACTCTACGTACCGACCGCCAGCTAGACCGAAAAGGATGAACCACAACCGCAGGTGGATTGGGCATTGGGATTTTTGACAATGAAACGGGATCCCTGCAAACCTTCCGTATAGTCGACTTCAGAGCCAGCCAGATACTGAAAACTTAAGGGATCCACCACCATACGGACATCGCCGTTACTAAATACGGAATCACCTTCTTTCTCAGCTTCATCGAAGGTAAATCCATAGGAAAACCCGGCGCATCCACCACCGGTGATGTAAACCCGCAACAATAAATTCTGATTTTCTTCGCTGGCACGCAGACGGCGTACTTTTTCAGCGGCGGCATCTGTCATGGCCATGACGTGTTCGAACGATGACACAGCTCACTCCTCACTCAAGTTCTGCACGTAATTACGTTATCATATAACCCAGTAATTTACTAGGCTACTACTTCTTCCACTGAAGGATGTTGTACCGGCTGCTCTTCAATCCGCCGCACACTGCCATTGACCTGCGCACCCATCAACATTTCCATATCGTTGTAGTAAACCGTACCCGTCACCCGCGCCTGAGAGCATAACTCGAGATACTGGCTGACATAGACATCCCCAAGTACGACCCCATTGATAATGGCATGAGGGACATGTATGTTCCCTTGTACTTCACCATGTACATGCAAAATGCCGTCATGGGAGGTGATGTTACCCTTAAGCATGCCTTCAATGTGAAAGCCACCTACAAAAGTAATATCACCCTGAATTTCAGAGTATTTAGCCAGAAAACTATGCTCTTTATAGCTGCTTTTCAGGATGTCTCGCTTACTTTTCCGCCAGAACATTGCCATCCCCTCGGTAACCCAGTCCTATCAAGCCGGCGTCAGTTCCCATTTGAACTGTTTTTCAACATGCTGTGGCCTGCTGCCCTGAGATACTATCTTAATTGTCACGACTTGCGGTTGAAAACCTACAGGCAGTACCCATTCGCCAATTAAACTCTGAAAATACTGCATATGAAAGCTGTCATCCCCACTGTGCATAGGCTGGATAATTGAATGACCATGCTCAAGCCCCTGGATACTGATTTCCATTTTTCCGCTGACATCACCCCCATCGGCCTGGGTTTGTGTCAATAAAATTCGATAGACAAAGTGTGAGGATTGCGGGGTTGCATGCAATACAAATTGTTCAATGTTCAGGCCACGAGCATTCTGCTGCGGATTCAGTATGCGTTTATAAAGCGCCACCTGTTGTTCCATGCTGCTGATGCTATCCAGCAGTTCCTTATTTTGTTGCCGCAGCTGTTCGTTTGCCGCCTGCACCATCGCCTGATCATGCTGGGCAATGGATACCTGGTCGCGCATTTGCCGAAATTGTTGCGTATAAAGACGTACGGTTTGTCTTAATTCCAGAATCTCATCCGGGGTTGCCCCATAACGAGCGCCGCCAAAACGCGTTCCTGCAAAGAACGCAAGGCTCAATAGCATCAAAATCCCTACCCCACCACTCACCCGCATGAACAGGGTTCGCAATGGCCGGTAAGGAACCAGTATCAACTTTTGCAGGCGTTCGCGTCGACCAGCCACAGCAGGGGGCTTCAAGGCATCAGCGGAACATGCTGCAAACCACGATTCTGCGGCAGTCCCAGCATGAGGTTCATATTCTGAACAGCTTGACCTGCTGCACCCTTGACCAGGTTATCGATCACCGACAGGATAACTAAAGTCTTTCCCGACTGTGGCCTATGCACAGCCAGTCGACATATATTACTGCCACGCACGCTCCGAGTTTCAGGATGAGACCCTGCAGGCATTACATCAACAAGCTCATGTTGTTGGTAAAAGGATTCAAACAAGGCTTGTACATCAATATCTGTCTGTACGAGACGTGTGTATACGGTCGCATGTATACCCCTTATCATGGGCAACAGATGCGGCACAAACGTCAACTCAATCGGCTTCTCCGCATAGACACTCAATTGTTGGTTAATTTCAGGCAAGTGCCTATGTCCCGGCACCCCGTAGGCCTTAAAAGAGTCTCCTGCCTCAGGCAAGAGAGAGCTTATGTGGGCCTGTCGGCCAGCACCGGACACCCCAGACTTGCAATCTGCAATTACCCCTTCAAGAGCAATGACTCCCGCTGATAATAGAGGCAATAAAGCTAATTGCACCGACGTAGGGTAGCACCCCGGATTGGCCACCAGCCTAGCCTGAGCGATCAGCTCAGCGTTCACCTCAGGCAAGCCGTAAACTGCTTCAGGCAAAAATTCGGGACAAGCATGAGTTTGTCCATACCATGTAGCCCAGGACTGAGCATCTTGTAGCCTGAAGTCCGCACTCAGATCGACTACCTTGATGCCTGCATTGAGGAGATCAGGAGCCATATGCATAGCCACTCCGTTAGGCGTAGCAAAAAAAACCAAATCACAACCGCGAAGTTGATCCAGCGTAGGCTCTGTAAACTCCAGATCAATAAAACCACGCAAGTTGCTGAACATGGATGAAACTGATACACCTTGTTCAGAGCGGGAAGTAATGGCTTTGACCTTAATATCAGGGTGCAAGGCCAACAAACGCAGCAATTCTACCCCGGTATAACCCGTCCCTCCGACAATACCCACCTTAAACATACCCATCTCCAACACAGCATACTTAGGCGGTATTATCTGTCATGATCTGCTTTCGCCGCAAACCCAGACAAAAACTAGGCCATCACAGGCATTCCTTCGACAGGGTCATCACCTAATATTTCAAAAGCTGCCCTGCCTTGCGTTACCAAATGCCGGGGCGGCCGCCCCGCACGCTCTAACCATAAGTCACATGCGGCCACTTTGCTATTAAAACAAATATGTTCCCCACCCGGAGGGTTGGCATAACGTAACGCCACACACTCATGAGGCTGTGCTGAAATTACTCCTCGTACCCTGACACCCTTGCCCGATGATTTAAAAAACCACGCTAACGGCTTCCAGTGGCTGTTAGCTCGCAGTGCCTGCAACATCCCATTAAGCCGGATCTCTTGCCCATCGACACGCAGTACCAACAGGGTCATCACCGGGGTCAAAAAACTTCTCCATTGCACGCGAGCAGCAATGATCTCAAAAAAAACTTCGGGATCATTGTCAAAACCAACCACTTGTGCCCATGCGTACTTATCCGTATGACGGCTACCCCAGTTATGATTCTCGCTCCCTATCCAATGATTGATAGGTATCACGGCCCCATTGACTTGGAGGGTACCGATGAAGCTGACCACAGGGCGCGTAGTCACCGACTTGGCGCGAGGAAAACCTGAGTTGTACCAGTGCTTGGGCAATAACAGCACGGGCATCGTGCTTCCTTCATACCTGAGATCCCACTGTACATCATCAGGTCCTTGCGCTTGGCCCTTGGCAACTCCCGAACGTAGATAGGAGCCACCCAGCTCTATATCCAGGTAGTTTTCAGCGTAACGACCCTCTTGTAGAGGGTAGACTGACTTGGCCACCCTGATAACTTGAAGCTCAGCTTGGGTATAGACCACCCATAACTCACCCAGAGCAGGCAAGTCAGTAGCTTGTGGAACCAACAGGGTATATCGGATCCAGAATGCTTCGGCCTTTTTGGGATGATTGGCGCGCAAAAACCAACTCTCATAGTGTCCCCCACGCATACCTTGCCTGTAGCGTGTACCCTGCCACATGGTCATGCTCATGACTTAGCCCTCACTGATTTTCCGGCCCATCGCAAGGCATGGAATGGAAAGGCGAGTATGGACTGACGATAAACCACCTCAGCTGAACCTAAAAGCGCTCCTGAATTATGGAGTACCTGCAAGGGACAGGTCACCAGCGATGTTTTCAAATGCTTCAGTTGATAGGTCTTCTTGCCGCGCAGGTAGACTGGACCATGCTCAACATGGTTAAACGTAAGATCATAACGTGGCCCTCGCCAATGCAAGGTAAGCGTCCCCCCTAAAACATAGACTTTCCCGTCTACATGAACTCGTCCAGATACCTCTCGCGGCACCGACCAATTCAGTATCTGCTCGGTGGATGCCACGATCTCAAGCTCCAGAGACTGACGTGTTTTTTCCTGCCATAATATCCAGCCTTGCAAGCATTCATGTATTTCAAGCACACCATGCATGGTTTATTCTCCTTGTGTTTGCAGTAAACGATCAGCAAGCAATCTCGAGGCCCGCATGGCCATAGCCATGATGGTGACCTGGGGATTGGCTCCTAACGAGGTGGGGACACTGGACCCATCCATGACATAGAGTTCGGGAACACCCCAGACCTGATGCTCGGGGTTACAAACGCCATGATTTGGATGATCAGAAATCCTTGCTGTACCTAAAGGGTGATAGGCCGAAATTAAAAACCGGCGCTGTGATGGGCTTGAACGCCAAAACCCTTCAAGGTCATCCAGATTTTCAATCACAGCATGTTGGATTAGCCCGGGAATACAGACACGAGTGGCACCTGCCGCCAGAAACAACCTGACCAGCACATCAATGCCGCGTTTAATCCTGACAAAGTCTTCATCGTTCATACGGTAAGTGATATAGGGCCAGTCCCTCACTAAGCCCGGCCTCACTTCACCCCGAGAAGTATCTTTGAGCATGACACCAAAATATGCCGTTTGTTGATAACGTGACCCATTGGTTGCCGCTCCTTCGGCGCGCCAGGGACCCATCATGCCGTGGAGCCATAGCGGAGGGGTTCCTCCTTCAAACACCAGCCCTTCATGTTCCATATCGCGCAAACTTAGCCCTTGCGGAATGCTGGCTGAATTATTGAAATTACACTCAGGAAAGTATGCTGCCACCACAGCCGCCGGATGCAGAGAAAGGTTCTTTCCCAGCCAAGGTTGTCTGATACCCTGGCTATGTAACAAGGTGGGAGTCATCAGTGCGCCTGTACTGATAATCGTGGCGCGGGCACGAACCTTCAGACTGACAGCTCCCTGCGAACTCCTGCCACGCGCCATGGCTCCTTCCACACAGTTTTCACGAAACAGCAACGAGTCCACGGTTAAGCCCGTATATAGAAAAGCACCTGCCGCCAACGCTCGAGGTACAAAACTAACATCGGTGGACTGTTTGGCTCCCGATGGACACCCAAACTGACATAATCCCTGACCATCACAGCCCTCTGCATTACGGGACAGCAAGACGGGAAGTCGCATGCCCAGTGCCTGGGCTCCGGTCGAGATGACGTTGAATATCTCCCCCACATACTTTGCAGCAGCGGGTTGTACATGGAGTATCTCTTCCACCGCCTGAAAATAGGGCAACATCGTCTCGTGGGTAAAACCCTTCAGTCCCTGCGATTGCCAGTCTTTCAAGACTGCTTCAGGCGTGCGCATGCAGGTTCCTGAATTGATGGTCGTGGTTCCACCGACGCTGCGCCCAACAGGGATAGGTATGAGGGTATGCCCCCAAGCCAGCGTTCGAACCGGAGGTCGATAGAGCTTGTGGATCAAGTGCGCGATATCACCGTTAAAGTCTCGACGATCGTAATAATCCCCCTCTTCCACCATGACAACTGCCAAGCCTCGACGGGCTAATTCATACGCTGCTACAGCGCCACCCGCTCCCGTACCCACTACCAAAACATCACATTCAATGTCCGTGAATGACTCCAACGATTCCGCTGGTGTTATTTGCTGCTGCCAACGCATGGGCTCACCACCGGCTACAGCGGCTTTACGCGAGCACGCATTCATCTGTCGCTGAACAGATTCATCCTCAAGACAAATGCTTTGCCAAGGCAAGGTCAAGACATGCAACCAGGGAGACCATGTAGGCGACTGCGACCAACGTGATAGAAATTGACGACGAGCTGTTAAGTCAGCACGAGAAAACCGCTTTCCAGCCCATATCCAGTGGGCCAACTCCACCCCGCCGAGCATGCCATGTAATGACCAGCGCATAACCTGAGATTTAGGTGTTGCCTCCAATATAGACATCAGCTCAGCATTAATCTGCCAGCCAGCACCTTCATCCGACATCAGCCAAGCCTCTATAAACTGATGCCTTAGATAGCGCTCCTTGTCGCTTCGGGAACCCTTGAACAGGCTTCGAATGATTTCAGACATGGAATCTCTGCCTCAATTGCATGGGTATCATCAATCTACGCAGGCAAGTCCCAAAAAACTTGACCCAGGGCGCCAGCCGTGGCGCTGTTACCACCCATAACTTGATCAGAACCGCCACAAGGTATACAGTATGTATACCACTCAGGGGACAAAGCTATGCGGGGAGATACGGGCAACCAGACATTTAGCGGTAAATCATGGCGTCATCAGTGGGTACGTTACTGGCTAGCTCGCCATCAGGTAAGCGATGAACAGCGGCAAAGTCACCAAGCCAGCCTGTATCTAGGGGATGCGCTGGCTGATGCCTGGGCTGACTGGATACTTGACCATTCGCTAACCCAAGGCATGGCATGGCTGCAAAAAGGTCTTGATCGTTCCTGCCCTGATTCAGAATTGCCTGCAGAGCTTCGTGCGCTTTTAACGCATTGGCGATCTACGCCTGCCTGGGTCGACTATAAACGCTGCCGCCGTGCCAGTCTGGCAATACGGCGTTCCGGCTGGTTTGCAGAACTGGCCCTGCGCAATGTAGCGCTGATGAGCAGTTACCTGTCCGGAGCTGCGAACAAGCCTCTGGTCCAAACCGGGGAGCTCAAGCAAACTACGGCGCGACGTCTCGTCGAAACCGGCAGTTTTTGGGTAGACGTTACCCGCATTGATGGCCTGAAGCCTGGGGGCCGCGGCTGGATCAGCGCTGCCCATGTCCGCGTGATGCACGCTGTGACCCGACAACGCATGCTGCGTAGTAAGCAATGGGATGAAACCTCATGGGGAATTCCCATCAACCAGGGTGACATGGTCGCCACACTCCTGTTGTTTTCATCGGTATTTGTTTCTGCCCTGCAAGGCATGGGACTGGTCTTCAGCTCTCAGGAAGTCGCTGACATCATTCATCTGTGGCGCTACACAGGTTATCTCATGGGAATAGATCCTGCTTTGCTGCCCAGCGACCCCGCTGACTGTGATCGGCTACTCGCATTGCAACTGATGCATTTCACCACGCCAGATCAGGATACCCAGCGTTTAGGAGCTGCTTTGGCTGCTGTGCCTATGCAACTGGCTGGACCCGGCAAAATTGCCCAGACCTTGGCTCAACTAGAAAGCGCTTACCGCAGCGCGGTATCTCGCCTGGTGCTTGGCAATGAATTCGCTGATGCCCTGGGCTTACCTAAGCCTTGGTATTACCCGGCAGCCCTGCTAACCTACCCTGCACTGCGAACTGTAGAATCTTTTCGACGACGCACGCCAGGGAGTACATGGCTGTTTGAGCGTTTCGGATTCTGGCTGCATGAAAAAAGGGTACAGGACGCTGTGGCTACCACCCATGCTGATATCCACTTTCAGCTTAGACCCGCCTTAACGGAAAACTCCTAGCCACCAACCTTGCGGTGAATTGGGCTTTCATGAACTGCAAGGCAGCGCAGCTATTCCGATGCCCTTAAGTTCAGGTGAGTGAGGGCTATTCCGTTGGAGATCAAGGCGCATTGCCATTCGAACCAAACGATATGTATCGATGTCAGAACAGCCATAGTCACACCATGCTATTACTCATATCCACGCATATTCGAACTGACCGGGGGAATGTTCAATCCACCCAAGTTAAGCTCAACATGGTTTGAAGGCCATATGTTTATGGGGTTTGGTGGCTGAGGGGTTTCGATGTTTTGATACTCCAGGTCGATGTTTCTGTGTTCTTTTGACTAGAGTAGCCATGACGATTTGCAGGGTATGGTAGGTTCGTGCGGCTAGCAGGACTGCAGGAATCAGGTGATGAAGTGCTGAGTAGGCATAGGTGCGAAGTATGCGACGGTCAGCGGGAAGATTTTGGAGTTTGGAGGCTGCGGAACAGACAAGGGACTGTAAATTATCGCAGAGGATCTTGGCAGCGACATCTTGCATGACGGCTTGTTGAGACAGGCCAGAGACGTGTTCGAGACTGAGGCGATGTTTGAGTCGTTTGAAGGCTTCTTCAACGCGCCAACGCTGGTGGTAGAGGTCTCCGAAGACGTCGGCAGGAAAATTTTGGGTATCCATGAGGTTGGTCATGAGAATGCGAGTTTTTCCACCGGGTACGGTATGGCGCACTAGGCGTACTTGCACTAGGTGGGAGGGGCATTCATAGTCGTGAGCATCCTGATCAGGGACTGCTGGTAAGGCCACGATGCCCTCATGTAATCCTGACTTCATGAAGTCACGGACGCAGGTCCAGCCTGAGATATTTTTGTCGACACGCATGCAAAAGGGAATATTTCTATGGATGAGGACAGCAACAAGCCAAGTGGCTATATAGCCTCGGTCGAGCAGGAGTAGATCCGAAGAACTCAGGCGATCCAGGTGTTCAAAAAGGACTTGCCGCTCACCTTCACCTTTGCTGTAAAGGGAGGCAGCGAGCATCAACTCGGCACCT